>JBDRBC010000294.1:0-2426 GCA_043823125.1 bacterium
CTTGTTCCTCCGGCCCATAGGCGTCCACGATGGCTTCGTTGTGGATTCGGTCCTCCCGGAGGGGATCTCTTTTAATTTTCGGCATTGCGCGACGTCGACTTGGTCAGTCAGCGTGTCGATCCGTCATCCTCATCCGTATAGGACTCCAGTACCGCCGCAATCCGAGCGTACAACCGGCGCAACTCCTTCTCTAGCTTCTTAAGCTTTGCATGGTTGGCTTCTGCCGCTATGTAGCCAGCTAGTTCATCCAGATCATCCAAGGTAAAACGATAGACCGGCGGTTCGCCGGGCTGGCGCACGATGCGCAAACGGCCGGTTAGCTCGTCGTCGGCGAAGGTGTGGTTTAGAATCAACTCGCGCTCGCGGACACTCAGCTCCAGAGGAACCTTTTCGTCGGGTCGAATCTGCTTTCGATCCTTTGTTGGCATCTTAGATGCCGTCAAAAAGGAGCGCTTCTTCCTAGCCATCCCTACGCCTTTCCGGTCGCCAACATGCGCCGCACCGAGGTCCGCCCGATTGCTAGACGACGCGCAATCTCGGCCTTGCTGATGCCTTTCGCAAACAGTTTCAGCACTTGTGGCTGCTTGCGCGCTGCTGATACGGGTCGGCCCAGTCGCTTGCCGTTTTGCCGTGCTTGGGCCAATCCGGCGCGCACACGTTCACGCAGAATTTCATGCTCAAACTCAGCAAACACCGCCAGCAGACCAGCCATGGCTCGCCCGGCCGGCGTCGTCAGGTCCAGGGCCTCCGTCAGCGACACGAAGCCGACCCCCAGATGGCTGAGTTCCTGGAGTGTCGCCACTAGGTCCGCCACAGATCGTCCCCAGCGGTCCAGCCGCCACACGACCACGACATCGATCTCGCGGCGCCGCGCGGCCTCCAGCAACTTCTCCCTCCGCTGGCGCTGCGAAGCCCCGGAGCCGACCTCTTTGACGTGCATGGCAATGACCCAGCCCCGCTTGGCAGCGTATTCCCGCATGGCGCGGCTCTGCATCGGTAGAGTCTGCTGCTCCTGTGTGGAGACGCGAGCATACAGACCAACGCGGAACGTTGTTTTGGCCTGACGAGAGCCCTGGCCAAAAACCCTACGCGAATCAGGCTTGCCAGAGGCCCGTTTTTCGGCTATTTTCGAGTGCCGTTTCCGGCTGGCCGAAGACGATCCTTTCCGGCCAGGCAGGCTTCATCATACTCCAGCCCGCTCCAGCGCCTGGCGGTAGTTCCACGGCATCCACTCCGCGGGGCTGGCTGCCAGTTCCCGGACGTGCCGTTGCAGTTCGATCAGGTAGTCAAAGGAGTTGGCGCCACACAGCTGGCAGGTGTGGATCAGGCTCATGAACAGGTCGCCCACCTGCGCCCCGTTCAGCGTCCGATAGAACAAAGCATTCTTCCGATGCAGAACTGCTCGTTTCAATGCCCTTTCGACGATGTTGTTGTCCAACGGGGCTCCGGCTTGCCGGAGAAACAGCGTCAAAGGCCGCCAGTGCCGCAGCAGATACGTGATCGCCTTGCCCAGCCCGGAGTTCGGCTCCGTCTTGCGCTCGGCAAACTGCGCCTCCAGCCAGCCGTGCAGTTGGTCCATCACCGGACCGCTGCACTCCTGATGAAACCGCAACTGCTCTTCCGGCGTCAGGCCACTCGCGCGCGCTTCGGCATCGTGGCCATACACCTGGCCCAGCATCTCCAGCACGTAGCGGCATTCGTCGGGAAAGTTCGCCGCCACTTCCACGAACTGTCTTCTTCCATGGGCTAGGCAGTTGGCCAGCAGAATCTCCACCCCCGCGGGTGATTTCGGAACGTTGCGCGACAGCGCGTCACACATCTGAATGGGTGGGCTCGACTGCTTTGTCCGCTGCTTCAACACGTCGGCGATGTTCTCGCCGGCATGTTGGCGTCCAGTGAAGTACAGCGCGATCTTCCAGCCCTGGCCGGTCGACACGATCCCGCTGGTGAACACGCCCGTGCGTTCGTCCCTCGGCTCGCGCACGAGCCGTAACACTCGCATGCTGGTGTCATCGTTGTATACCACCTCGCCCTGCGCCGCCTGCCGGATCAACTCATCACGTGCCGGTTTGATCAACTCCGCAGCTTCCTCCACGATCTCCCACTGGGTCGCCGCTGGCAGCGGAATCCCGAGCTGACCTTCGAGTTGTTCCAACCGGTAGAACGGGGTCCCGCTGCCGTACTTGAGTTGTGCGATCATCGCAGCCGCCGTCTCGTCGTACTTCTCCGGACCCACGCCGTCCGGCTCTTGTGCGGTGAACACCTGCCCGCAGGCGCCGCATCGTAACCGCTCGAGCGAGTAGACGGTTGCCGCCAGCGGCGCTTGTCCTACAATCCGCACCAGCACCTTCGGCTCCTTCTGCCCGTATACGTTGCCTTTCCCGCACTCCGGGCAGCGGTCTCCGTGCGTCAACTTCTGGTGTGCG
>JBDRBC010000295.1:0-9231 GCA_043823125.1 bacterium
CCCTGAACTGTGACGCAATAGGCAGAGCCCGGCGTATCGACACTCCCGACGATAAGCGGAGATTCCGGCGTCGAGATGTCTATCACCTGAAGACCAGATTCTTCGTCCCCGACGTAGGCAAAATCTCCCTGCACCGCGACTCCATACGCGTCACCTGGCGTGTCGACGCCTCCCACCCAGTGCACATAATCACCGTAATCGATGCACTGAGCGAAGGTGGAGCCGGTGCCGAACAGACTCAGCACAGCCACAGCGAGAAAAGCAAGGCGGGGACGAACTCCTACGAAGCCAGCTCGCCACGAAGAGGCGCGACCAGAATTCGCTGCTAGAATCAAGTTCATGAACTTGGATATGAATGTTGGCTGCATAGTGATTTCCTCAGTTATTCAATCTGGGAAATTAGAATAATCAAAAAGAGGCTAACAAAAATCAGGGTGCCGATCCACAGGAATCCCTCTTCCTATGACTCAATGACTGGTTTTAACAAGTTTCAGCCCGGCACTACGCAAGCGTTGAGAAATCACCCGCCGCCCCCGCCCCGTTCCGGAACTGCAAGCTGTACAGATCTCGATACAACCCCTCCTCCGCCAGCAACTCCGCATGCGACCCGATCTGCACTACCCGTCCCTCCTTCAACACATAGATCCGATCCACGTTCTGAATCGTCGAAAGCCGGTGCGCGATGACAAACGTGGTCCGGCTCTTCACCAGCCGGTCGATGGCCTCCTGCACCTGCAGTTCCGCCTCGGTGTCCAGGGCGCTGGTGGCCTCGTCGAGGAGGAGGATGGCCGGATTCTTGAGGATGGCGCGGGCGATGCTGATGCGCTGGCGCTGACCGCCGGACAGCTTCACGCCGCGATCGCCGATGAAGGTCTCGTACCCTTCAGGCAGCTGCTCGATGAACTCGTGGGCGTTGGCGGCCCGGGCGGCCGCCTCGATATCCGCATGTGACACGTCGGTCTGGCCGAAGGCGATGTTGTTGGCCACGCTGTCGTTGAACAGGATCACTTCCTGGGTCACGATACCCATGGTCCGCCGCAGGGAGCTGATCTTCACGTCGCGGATGTCCTGCCCGTCGAGCAGGATGCGTCCCCGTTGCGGGTCGTAGAAACGGGGGATCAGGTCCACGGCCGTGGACTTGCCCGCGCCGCTGCTGCCCACCAGCGCCACGATCTCCCCGGGCTTCACTTCCAGGTTGATGTCGTGCAGCACCGGCTCGCCCGCCCGGTACTCGAAACCGACGTTCTCGAACTTCACCGCGCCCGTGGTGGTGGTCAGCTCGACGCCGTCCTCCACGTCCTTTAACTCGGGGGCGGTGTCCATGACCAGGAAGATCCGCTCGGCCGCCGCCAGTCCTTCCTGGATGGCGTTGTTCACTGTGCTCAGCTCGCGGATGGGATGGATCAGCGAGAAGATGAACACCAGGAACAGTATGAACAGGTCGGGCGGGATCTGCTCGCCGATGAGCACCTTCTGGCCGCCGTACCACAGGATGAACAGTCCGACGCCCACCGAAAGCTGCTCCGACAACCGCGGCGCCAGCCGTTCGACCAGAGTGCTCTTGATCAGGTACTTGAACAGCTCGGCCGATTGCCGCAGGAACTTGCGATTCTCCATCCGCTCCATGGCGAAGGCTTTGATGACCCGGATGCCGTACACCATTTCTTGGAGGATACTGGTGAGGTTGGCCATCTTCTCCTGCTGCCGGTGGCTGTACTTGTGCAGCTTCTTGCCGATGCGGATGATCACCGACAGGGACAGCGGCAACACGAGCAAGGCCAGCAGGGTGAGCTGCCAGCTGATGATGAACGCCAGGAAGAAGTACATGATGATGAAGACCGGATCCCGCACCAGGTTCGTGAAGCTGACGCTGACGCACCGGTTGACGATGAGCACGTCGTTGGTGGCGCGGCTGATCAGCTCGCCGGATCGGTGCTGATGGAAGAAGGCCAGCGGCAGGGTGGTGTAGCGCTTGAACAATGCCTCCCGCAGGTCCCGGATGACACCGTGTCCCACGTAGGAGATCGTCACCGACTGGATGTAGCCGCAGATATTCTTCACCAGGGTCAGTAGGAAAAAGACCACCACGATGCGCCAGAGCGACTCCATCTTGGTGCCGCGCATGAGCTTGCTGTCCGCCCAGCTCTTGATGCCGTCCCGCAATGTGGTCAGACTGGTCACCTTGCCTCGCAGCTCCTCGGCCCGGGACTCCTGGTCGACCGCCGGCTGGCTGGTCGTTTCAGTGCCGCCCGCCGCTGCCGTCGCCCCGGGATCCGGCTCGGTGAGAACGAGTCGCTCGGTGGCGAGACTATCCGGTGACTCGGCGGTGACCGACACCCCTGGCAACTCCGACAGCAACGAGGCCTCGTCCTGGGAGTCGCCGGCAAAAAGGGTGGAGAGAAACGGCGAGATCAACCAGAGGCTGAATCCGTTGAGGAAGGAGAAAATGATCATGAAAAAGACCGAGACGCTCAGGAGGACCCAGTAGTGGCGGAGCATCTTGAGAATGCGGGAATACGTGCGCACGGGTGGAATTCCTGACTTCCGGTCCTGGTCCGTCCTGAGTTCGTTCGCTGAAAAACCTCACCGACCGGCGGGCACGAGGGCGCGGCGGCCGAGACGGTCCAATATACCTGTCCGGGGGAGGGAGGACCAAATGCTGATTCCGGATGACTCTGGATGATTCTGGATAACTCTGAACAACCTGGGATGACTGTGGTTCAGCGTAACAACAGCATCTTCCTGACCTGGCTCGTGTTCTCTGTCGACAGCCGGCAGAAGTACTCGCCGCTGGCGACCGCCCGCCCGGCCCGGTCCAGTCCGTTCCAGACCACCTCGTGACGGCCCGTTGCGAACCGCTCCTGAGCGAGGATGGCCACCAGGCGGCCGGTCAGGTCGTGGACGGTGAGTTGCACCTGCCGCGGTTGGTCCAGGGAGAACGTGATGCTGGTCGACGGATTGAACGGGTTGGGCGCGGCGCCGTGCAGGAGCGGTTCCCGCTCCGGGAAGGTCGGCAGCTCGACACTCTTTTCGTACAGCAAGGACCAGCGGTCACCGTCTGTCCGCAGGGAGAGCGAGTAGGAGACCGAGCCGCCTGGAATGGCGTGGTCGAACTGGTCCCGGGCGTGGTACCGAGAACTGCCCGTGGCCTTGACGGCCAGTTCTCGGATCACCGTTCCCTGCCGTGACAGCAGGCGGAAATCAGCCGCGGTGGTGGCGCCCACGATCTCCCAGGTGATGTCCACCGCGGTAGCGGTAGGCTGGAGATCGAATCGAGACAGCAAGGCGGGTGTGCTGGTGTCGCAGTGGAGCGGGGCCACGAGCAGCCCACCGGAGGCCAGCAGTACGTGATCCGGATGGAGGGCCACGGCGCGGCAGAAATCGAGGTCGCTCGTGACCATGCTGCCCAGGAATCGCGGCGCCGCGGGATCGGAGATATCGGCCACCACCAGGCCGCCCTCGAGATTGGCGCCGTACGCCAGGTCACCCGCCACCACCAGGTCCACGAGATAGCTGAAGTAGCTGGTCTCACCCAGAATCACCGGGGAGGCCGGATTGGCGAGATCGACGACGAGCAGTCGCATGAGGGGATGGACGTAGTGACAGACGTAAGCCTTGTCGCCGGCCACCGTCACCTGCATGCACTGGCCGACGGTGGGCATGGCCACCTCGCCGGTGAAAACCGGATCGGTGGGATCGGTGATGTCGTGGAGGCGGAGCCAGTTCTGCTGGCTGCCGTTTTCGTGGGGCAGCGTCAACAGGTAGTGGTCGTACGTGGCGAGGGAGGCTCCGGCCGGCAGCGCGGGATTGGCCACGATGGTCGGATTTTGCCGTGAGCTGATGTCGATGATGTACAGGTCCGAGAAGGTACCGACGTAGGCGTGGTCGCCGGCGATGGCGAGGCCGCCGTTGTCCTCGCTCAGCGCCACCGACCCCACCGCCACGGGCACGTCCGGATCACTGATGTCAACGACCTCGAAAGAACCGGGCCGTTCCAGGGTGATGTAGGCGTGATTGCCGTCGACAACCATCCGGTTGGCCGAGGCCTCGTCCACCAAGGAGATCTTGCAGACCTCCTCCGGCGCCAGGGGATCGGTGATGTCGAGGGACAGGAAGGAGGTGCCGTGATTGACCAGGAACGCATTGTCGCCTGCCAGAGCCAGATCGCCGGGGGAGTGATCGGTGGGAAACGAGGCCAGCGGTTCCGTGGTCCTCGGTTCCGCGATGTCGATGACGTTCAGGCCGGCCTGGCTGCCCATGGCCAGGTAGGCGGTATCTCCGATCACCTGGATCCGTTCGGCGAACCCACCCAGCTGGATGCTGCCGAGTAGCTTGGGGGCGGTCGGTTTCACCACGTCGATGGCGTAGAGGTTCCTGGCGTCGAGATAAGCGACGTCGTCCACCACGGCCAGGCCGTGACCTGCTAATTCGGAGACCGGGAAAAATGCCGAGGGATACGGCCGCTTGGGATCGGCGACGCTCACCACGAGCAGTCCGCCGTTCACTCCCGTGTTGACGCTCAGGTAAGCATAATCGTCGACCGCTACGAGGTCCCTGGCGGGATATTCCAGCTCCAGGTAACCGACCTCCTCCGGCAGCGCCGGATTGGAGACATTGATCACGTGCAGGCTGGCCGGGTAGGTCTGCTGGCCCAGGACCAGCAGCACATCGCCGGCGAGGGATAGCAGGCGCCCGTGTGGTACCGGCAGGCTGGCGATGATGATGGGATTCGACGGATCGCCGAGGTCGACGATCTGCAAACCGTCGGCGGCGACGAAGGCATAATCGCCGGCCACGGTCACATCGAACGCGCCACCCGGCAGCGTGACCTCACCGGCGAGAATCGGGCTGTCCGTGACGCCCAGGTCGATCACCTGCAGCCTGCCGTCGGCGGCGGGCGGACGGTGGGCGCACGCCACCACGGCGTGGGTCGGGGTCAAGGCCACCGCCTGGGGATCTTCAGTCACCGTGAATTCGCCGACCACAGTCGCGGCGGTCGGATCCGAGATATCCACCACGCTGAGGGGCGATTCGAAGCCGACCAGACAGGCGAGCTGGCCCCGGACAGCCACATCCGAGGCGTACATGCCGGCCTCGACGAAATCGAGCCAGCGCATCTGGTGCTCGTAATCGTGACACAGATCACCAGCACTGGTGACCGGCAGGCAGAGCAGCAGCAGGAGCGAACAGATCGAGGTCATGGCGCGTTGCTTGAACAACAACTGAGTCCTCCAGGGATATGACGAACTTTGCGGAAAATCAGGGTAACCGTACAAGTATAACACATGGCGAGACACGCAGGGCAGGTGACCTTCTCCGCGGCCGGGGTGTGCACCAGCGTGGGGTCGTGTCGGCCCGTCAGGACTCGGGTTCCGGAAACGAAACCAGCGGAATCCCGCCGCAGTCGATGCACGATCCGGAGGTGGTGGTGTACTGCGTCAGACATCGCGGGCAGAATGCGGCGCAACTCGGGGAATCGGGCCGGGGATCGTCGCGATAGTTTCCGGACCAGTCCGGATCGGCATCGAGCCGGGATGTCACCGCCGCCAGGTAATCCTGTCGATACTCCTGTTCGACGGCCTGTTTCAGGGGCTCCTCCACCGGACAGGCGGGTCGGTAGGGGAACTTCAGATCGCGCCAGTAAGCTCGTGCGAATTCCCTGTACTGTGCCCGTCCACAGATCACCCGGGCCACCGCCAGCGGAGGATTCCCGGCGAAGAGCTGATACGAGATGAAGTGTCGGGCCCGGATGGCCGCGGGCGGGCAGAGGATCATGGTGACCAGTCGCTGCAACCGATCGCCGCGGGCGTGCGGATAGAAGATGGCGTGGTTGCGCCAGAACTCCCAGCCGATCAGCAGCAACAGGCCCACCAGGAGGATGAGTAGTTCCTGCCAGACTTCACTCAGGCCGAACCTGAAAACGGCAAACGGACAGAGCCCGAAGAGAAAGAGGAAGAGGAAATTACAAAACCAGGCCAACCCGGCGGTCTCTTTCCTGAACAGCTCGAACCGAGACCGGATTGCGGGAGTTTCCAGGTTGTCTCGAATAAAGCTGGTCATCGATTTCCTGCGCTGCAGTGGGTCGCTTTCGCGCAGATTGATCAGAAACCGAGTGAGGTGGCGAGCTTCTGCGGTCGAAGCCATTCTGGCCAGCACGACGCCGTTGATCAGGAGGTCGGGACCGATGGAATGGACCTTTTTGATTTCGCTGAACTGGTAGCAATCACCGTCGTCGTGCAACCGGGGTCCAGGATTGAAAGTGTGGGACGTATAGCCATACACGGCCGCGGGAGTGATGGAGATGGGCCACAGCCGACAGAGAAAAACCTGGCCCAACGGCGGCAGCGGATTGATGAAATGCAGGCCGCGACCGCGCAAGGTGAACGTGTTGCCGGTATGGGTCAAGCGGTAGCCGCCACCGGGAGTGCTGGCGAAGATACCGCTTTGACGGGGTGCCAGCACGAAACATTCCCAGACGTAAATCAAAACGAGAACCAGGAAAATCGACTGGGTGTCGCTCACGCCGACTCGTTCGAACGACCAGTCAACGCCTTGATTACACGCTTCAAGAAGGCGCCGATGGCCACCACGCCAGCGACGATGAATTTCCAGAACTTGGCCAGCAGACCGGTCTTGGCCGCCGCCGCGCCGGCTCCGCCCACGATAAGCGCCGTCAGACCGTACTTGGCCACCTTGTCACCTTCACGGTACTCGGCATACTGGTGGCCGCTCTGGTAGCGGAAAGTGGCGATCAGATTCTCATAACCCGGCAACGCAGACTCGAGATAGGCGGGATCGATGATGAGATCAGCCGAAATGTAACCCTGGCGCCCCAGGAGGCGGGTGGAAAAATTCGTGGATGATCCGGAGGGCGAGGTGACCCGGATGGCCCAGCACAGGTTGTTGGTGATCGGATCGTAGTATGGCGATTCGTCCCATCCCGTGAGGGAGATGGTTTCCCAGCCCCGTTCCCGGCGTAATTTATTTCCTTCCTCGGTCGCTTCCACCAGACTCTGGAAGAGTGCATCGGCGTCGAGTTCTTCTTGATCTGCGTTCTTGATGTAGCCCACGGGGGAGAATTCGAAGATCACGAACCACTGATTCCACTCCTCGTCACCGGCAGGGGCTATGGTGCCAAGCTCGGCTCCGGATGGCGGATTCTCGGTGATTTCGAGCAGGGTGAGGGTGCCCTCCGTCCCGGTGAACAGATAGCCGGCGGGAACATCGATCTCACCGATGTCACCCAGTTGGCCGGTCACCGGTCCCTCCTGCCAGTCGATGAAGAATGGATCTTGTCCGATATCCTTATCCTGCCCCATGGCGGTGGAGATGCAACACGCGCAGAAGAAGAGGAGGATGAAGAAGGCCCCATTTCGATACATGATCCAACTCCTGGAAAGGGGGAGGAAGATTCTCTTATATGATGTATCCGCAGGCTATCGACTGCATTTCGAGGTGTCAAGCGAATTGCCTTCGGTGGTGATCGGGCCAGCGGGGGCACAGATTCTCTCTCCTAATGACTGCTGCTGATTGTCCCGTATCATCACCGCCGGCAACAAACGGTGTCGATTCTGCGTGGATACTCTGTCTCGATTACTGCCTGCACCTTTCCTGGCCTCGATCGGAGAGTAAGCATGAAGCGATCCCCCAAACAACCCCATGACCGCCAAGCCGTCTCCCGTCGCCGATTCCTGGTGGCCGGCAGCGGCCTCGTGGCTGGCGGCTCCCTGGCCCTGACCGGCAATCGCGTTCTGGCGGAAGACCAGAATGAGATCGAACCCGCACGACCGCCGCTGCATCTACGGACCCTTGGTCGCACCGGCTGGCAAGCCACCGATATCAGCCTTGGCTGCATCCGGATCAGCGACGCCAACGTGGTCCGTTACGCCTACGATGCCGGGATCAACTACTTCGACACCGCCGAGGTCTACGGCAACGGCCAGTCGGAAACCCTGATCGGCGAGGCCATGCAGCACATGGACCGCAAGAAGATCTTCATCACCTCCAAGCTGCGGATTTCCGACGAGGACACGGATTTGACCATCCGGGATCGTTTCAACCAATGTCTGAGTCGGCTCCAGACCGACTATATCGACTGCCTGTGCATGCACAGCGTCAAGGAGATCGCCTGGAAGGACCACCCCGCGTTCCACGCCGCCATGAATGCACTCAAGGCGGACGGCAAGTTGCGTTTCATCGGCATCACCTCGCACGGTCCGGACAGCGACGAGCAGGACAGCATGGAACAGGTTCTGTGCGCCGCCGCCGAAGACGGTCGCTGGGATCTGATGCTGCTGGTGTACGGATTCCTGAACCAGGAAGCGGGCGAGAACGTGCTGGCGGCCTGCAAGGCGAAAAACGTGGGCACCAGCGCCATGAAGTACGCGCCGGGTCGGCTGGAAGTCCCGCTCTGGGATCCCGAGAACCCGAGCCCCGACTTCCAGGCGTCCATCGAGCGGATCATGGGCCGGGGCGAGACCCGCGAAACCGCCATTCAGCGCATCCAGGATTGGGTCGACGAGCAGACCCGGAACGTCGCGGACATGCAGCCGTTCCTGGAGGAGCACGGCATTGAAAGTGTCGAACAGCTCCGCGCCAAGAGCATCCAGTGGGTGTTGCAAAACCGGGACATGCATACGGTCTGCGTCACCATGAACAGCTTCGAGGAGCTGGACACCTATCTGGCGCTCTCCGGCACCGACCTGTCCCAGACCGACCAGGGCTGGCTGCGCGATTACGGCCGGCTGCTCGAACGGCAGTACTGTCGTCACGCCTGCCAGAGCTGCCTGGGCGCCTGCCCGAACGGTTTGCCGGTGAGCAAGATCATGCGGTACGCCTACTACTTCTCCGGTCAGGGGCGTGAGAAGTACGCCATGCAGAAGTATGCCCGTCTGCGGGGCGAGAACGGGGCGGCATGTTTGACCTGTTCCGCGCCGTGTACTGCGGCCTGCCCGCACGAGGTGAATGTCCCGGCGCAGATGTTTGCTGCGCATTCTCTGTTGTCGCTGGTTTGAGGCGGAAATATCTTCTCGAGTCAAAGACAGAGGCCCCGGGTTGTTATCCGGGGCCTCGTCTTCTGTAAATACCGCAAGCCGGAGTTTCCCGACGAGCGCTATTTCACCAACGTCATCTTCCGAGTCTCAACAAACGTATCAGCAGTCAGCTTGTAGTAGTAAGTACCACTGGCCACCTGCCGACCGCTACTGTCCTGCCCGTTCCAGACCACGTTGT
>JBDRBC010000296.1:0-10409 GCA_043823125.1 bacterium
CCCCCATGTAGCGAAATATATTGGTGTGGCTTTGGCGACAGCCACACGATGAAATGGATGCGGGGTGGAGCAGTCTGGTAGCTCGTTGGGCTCATAACCCAAAGGTCGTAGGTTCAAATCCTACCCCCGCTACCAAAATACAATAACTGGCCCTGAAGCTACCCTCGCCGGGTACGAGTGATTTCAGGGCCAGTTTTTTTTCTGCGGGCTCGCCCGCGTCCGGTCTGAGGACTCCCCCACAAGTGTTCTGCACAGACGACGATCCAGGCTAGCCTCATTGCGAGAAATCGGGTACCCTTCCGGTTTTACATCCGGAAGATACCTGCGGGCGGGCAGCGGTGTACCGACCCGGCAGAGAGGGCGTTCAACGCGTGATCCTGGAGGCTGGAGATGGCACAACCTCGTGGACAGTGGAGTGGCCGACTCGGATTCATCCTGGCAGCCACCGGTAGCGCCATCGGTCTGGGCAACCTCTGGAAGTTTCCCTACATCACTTACGAGAACAAGGGCGGTGCCTTCGTCCTCATCTATATCGTGGCCGTACTCCTCGTGGGGCTGCCGATCATGATCGCGGAGATCATGCTCGGGAAACGGACCCAGAAGAGCCCGGTGGGTGCCTTCAAGGAGATGGCGCAAGGCAAACCCGGCGCCAGGTGGTGGCCCGGGGTCGGCTTTCTTGGGGTCATCGCCGGTTTCGTCATTCTCTCCTACTACAGTGTGGTTGCCGGTTGGACCCTGCATTACATCTTCCTGGCCCTGAAGGGCGAACTGACGCAGCTGGCCCAGGACCGGGCCGTACTCTCGGATTATTTCAATCAGAACTTCCTCGGCAACGGCTGGCAGCAGTCCGGTTATCACGTGCTGTTCATGATCTTGACCACCTCGGCCGTTTTCTTCGGGGTCAAGGGGGGTATCGAACGGGCCGCCAAGTTCCTCATGCCGTTGCTCTTCTTGATCTTGATCGTCCTCGTGGGGTACGCCACCACCACCCCCGGCTTCGGCGAGGCCATGCGTTTCATCTTCCGTCCCAACTTTGGCGACCTGACCACCGCTTCGATCCTCGAGGCACTGGGACATGCCTTCTTCACCCTCAGTCTCGGCATGGGCGCCATGCTCACCTACGGAAGTTACATGGGCAAGGATATCTCCATTCCCCGTGCCGCCTTGCAGATCAGCGCCCTGGACACCCTGATCGCCATCATGGCCTGCATCATCATGTACTCAATTATTTTCAGCGATCCGTTCGAGGTCAAGGGCAGTTCCACGATCCTGTTCACCACTTTGCCCACGGTGTTCGTCGATCTGGACGGTGGGGGCTTCATCAACGGTCTCTTTTATCTTCTGGTGGCCTTTGCGGCCTTGACCAGCACCATCAGCCTGCTCGAGGTCGTTTCCAGCTACGCCATCGACGAGCTCGGCTGGTCCCGCCGCCGAGCCACCGTGACCATGGGTACGGTCATCACCCTGTTCGGTGTACTCAACGCGCTCAGTCATGGCGGGAATGCCGCCTTGACCGGATTCAATCCCTTCTGTAAGGAGAAAGCGCCCGGTCTCTTCGGTGTTCTGGATTATCTGGCTTCCAACTGGTTCTTGCCGGTGGGTGGACTCCTGATCGCCCTGTTCGTCGGCTGGATTCTCGGTCGTCGCGAGACGCAGCCGGTACTGGAGCACGGCCATGGCGCGATGGCCAGTTACGGAATCTGGCGATTCCTGATCCGCTTCGCCGCCCCGCTGGCGGTGGGGGCCATCATCGTGAGCGTCATTCTCGGCAGGGAGTACAATTGACCGCGATCCCTGATCCGACCGTTTTCACCACTGCTTGCCCATCCACACCGGGCCGGCCACCATTCGGGAAGGTGTGATGCACGACACTGCGGCCACATCCGACTTCCCCCGCCGCCTCTATGTCTCCGCTTTCTTCATGGATGGCGGTTTCTTTCTGATGATGGCGGCCATCCCGTTCAAGGTCCTGACATTAAACGGCGGCTCGGCGATGCTAGGTGTGGTGGCGGCCATTGTCTCGTTGACCTACGTGGCCTTCTCGCAGCTGACGGGACGCTGGAGTGACAGAGGGGATCGCACTGTCTTGACCCGGGCCGGCAATCTGCTGCTTATCGGGTTCGCGTTGCTGGCCTCTCGGACCACGACCCTGACCCACTTGATCTTGCTGCTCCCCATCATGAGTCTGGCCAAGGCGTTATACTGGCCCGCGGCCCAGGCGACTCTGGGCGATCTGTCCCGTCCGGGCAGGCTGGCGTATCACACCGCCCACTTCAACATCGCCTGGAGCAGCGGCAAGACCCTCGGTTTTCTCATCGGCCCCCTCGTGCTGGCTCGCCTCGACTTCGCAACCACCTTCCTGCTGGGCGCCGGTTTCGTCATCTGTTCCTTACTGGCCACGGTCCGGATCGGCAATCTGATCCCCGTCGGTGAGCCGTGCGACAGAGACGACATCGCCAAACATATCCTCCCCGACGATTCCGGGATCACGGACGCGGCGGCCGAGAAACGGCGGCGAGTTTTCCTGCGACTGGGATGGCTCGCCAATCTGGCCGCCAACGGCGCCGCCGGCGTTCTGGTTTATCACCTGCCGCGGTGGTTCGAATATCGCGGCTGGTCCGAGGATCGATTCGGGATGGTGCTCGGATTGCTGTTTCTTCTGCAGACCGTGATGTTCTTGTTACTGGCGCGGCGGGTGGCTTTCGCCTACTCACTCAAACGCCTCTTGCTACCGCAACTCCTGGCCCTTCTTGCTCTGGCCGCCATACCGTGGTTCGGACCGTTCTGGCTGTTTCTTGCCGCGGCGCCGCTGCTCGGAATAGCTTTCGGCGTCAGCTACGAGGCGAGTATCTATTACAGCCTGGTGGCACGAACCGATCGCGGCAAGAATGCCGGGATCCACGAATCGTTGGTGGGGCTGGGGGGATTCTTGCCGCCGTTGCTGGGAGGTGTGCTCGCCACTTGGTCCGGTTGGTTGGGCGCGCCGTACCTGCTCGCCGCCCTCGGGATCGGACTCGCCCTCTGGGCACAACTGGCATTATGGCGACGCGCCGCCTGACCCTAAACCGCGCCGGAACGCGGTTCCTCCCCGCCCGCTTCTTCGCCCTCGCCGTTCCGGTTCGGGCTGTGTTAGCCTGGGAGCCCATACCATTTGCGAACAGAGGTCCCGTTTCCTCTCGGGGTAATTCATGGCAACACTCGCCCGACAACTGCAGACCTGGTCCGAGAGGTCCAGCGCCAACGCCACCCCGATGGCCCGCGAGCTGGTGACGCGAGCGGAGTCCCTGCTCGGTGATAGTTCGGACCGGTCCACATCCGCGGCAGACTGGTACCGCTATCTCGAGGTGACCGGTCGACCCGATTTCTTGCTGAGCCTGCCCGATGCCGCCTGGCGCAACCGCTGGGCCGAGACCACCTTCCTCGCCGTCGAGGTCAGTGGGTACACACTCGAGACCATGCTCGACCAGCGAGTCGCGGCTTATCCCCACCGTAGCTTGTTTCGCGAAATCGACGGGGACGGCTATCGCGACTGGACCTATACGAATCTGCAGCAACGGATCCGCGCAATCGCCGCCGTCTTTCTGGCGGACAGAGCCCCCGCTCCGGCGGAGACGGCGGATCAGGCGCCGGCAGCAACCACCCGGGTGGCCATTCTGGCCGAGAACTGTGTCGAAGGCGCCTGTTGCGATCTGGCCTGTCTGCTCCACGATATCTATGTCACGCCTCTGAACATCCATTTCCAGACCGACACGTTGACCTGGATCTTCGACACGGTGGGCATCGAGGTGGCGGTGTGCGACACCCGGGAACGTCTGGAGCTGTTGCTGGCACTGCTTGACCGGGTGACGAAACCGTTTCGGATCTACTTGCTCGCTCCGGTTGCCGACTCGGCGACAGCGGCGATCCCGTTGCTGGCCGAGGCGTGTGCGCGGCTGGCCCCGGAGACGGTGGCGAGCATTCTGGCCAGTCGTCCCCGCATGTCGTTGCATGACCCGGCCACGGTCATGTTCACCTCGGGCAGCACCGGCCTACCCAAGGGGGTGGTCTTCACCCAGCACAACCTGATCACCAAGCGGTTCGCCCGGGCGGCGGCCCTCCCCATGGTGGGAGAAGAAGAGGTCCTGCTCTGTTATCTCCCGCTTTTCCACACGTTCGGCCGGTATCTCGAAATGCTGGGAAGCCTGTACTGGGGCGGGACCTACGTCTTCGCAGGGAATCCCTCCCCGGAAACCTTGTTGACCCAGTTGCGTCGAATCCGCCCTACCGCTTTGATCAGCATCCCGCTGCGGTGGCAACAGATCCGCGACCACAGTCTCGAACGTTTGCGCACCACCACCGATCCCGAGGAACAGGCGCGTTTGTTCCGCGAAGTGGTGGGCGATCGACTCGCCTGGGGACTCTCCGCCGCCGGGTATCTCGATCCGAAGGTATTTCGTTTCTTTCACCGGCAAGGCGTGAAGTTGTGCAGCGGCTTCGGTATGACGGAGGCCACCGGCGGTATCACCATGACCCCGCCGGACGATTACCGGGAAGGATCGGTGGGAGTCCCCTTGCCCGGCGTCAGCACTCGTTTCGGAGCGGACGGTGAGCTTCAGATCGCCGGTCCATATATCGCGCGGTATCTCGATACGGATCCGGATCCGGCCCCAGCCCCCACCGCGGAGCGGTACTGGCTGGCCACGGGTGACATATTCCGGCAGCACGAGGGCGGGCATCTGCAGATAGTGGATCGGGTCAAGGACATCTACAAGAACAGCAAGGGCCAGACCATCGCGCCACGAAACGTGGAGCAGCTCTACGACGAGGTACCCGGTATCAAGCGAGCCTTCCTGGTGGGCGATGGCCGGGAGTACAACAGTCTGCTCATCGTGCCGGATCGCGACGATCCGGTGCTCCAGAACGCGGCTTCTCCGGAAGCGGTACAGGACTACTTCGACCAGATCGTGACCGCCGCCAACAACGACCTCGCCGCCTTCGAGCGGGTGGTCAACTTCGCTCTGCTGGATCGGGACTTCTCCCTCGACGCCGGCGAGTTGACGGCCAAGGGATCCTACCGGCGCAAGGCCATCGAGGCCAGCTTCGTGTCGGTGATCGACGAGTTGTACCGGAATCAGCAAGTCGATCTGCAGTGGAAGCAGTACCAGATCCGGATCCCGCGCTGGATCATCCGGGACCTGGGAATCCTGGCGGACGACATCGAGGTGACTCCGGCCGGTCTGCGGAGCCGGCAACTGCGTCGGACCCTGGCGTTGCGACACGATCCAGAACGTGATGCCGTCCAGATCGGTGATTTGCTGTATACCATTCCCGGTTTACGAATCGACCTGGACACATTTACCCGGCAACCGCTGCTCTGGGGCGGCAACCCGGGGCTGGCCGGCTTCTGTCCCCTGCGCACGGGGTGGGACACGCCGCTGGCGGGAATCTCCGAACAGGTTCTGCTGCCACGCGAGCGAGATCCCGAGGCGGCCGGGGTGGAAATGCCGTCCGTGGCCAACCCGTTGCTCAACACCACCAACCTCCTGTGCCAGCAAGCGCTGTTCGGGCCGGAGTCGATGGCCCACACTGCCATCGACGCCCTGGCTTCGCGCTTGCCCACCAGCGGCGAGCAACTCGGGCGACTCATCCGGCGGCGATTGGAAGCGCTGGCCACCCACCCACTGCAGTCTGTGCGTTGTCGCGCCTACCGACTGCTGGTGCTCGCCGATCCGACTCCGGATTACAGTCTATATCTGCCGGCCTTCATACAGTCCGGCCTGCCCTTCCTCGACAACGAGAGCATCACGGCCATCGCCCGGAACAGTGTGGAGCCGCGTCGTTTGCAGGCGTTCCGCCAGCGGTTGTTCACCTACCGCGACCAGCTTGAGTGGCCGGCCTCTCCTGAAACCCGGCAGCTGTTCGATGACCTGTTCCACCTGCTGGTGGATTTCGTCCATTACCGGCCGGAGTACTACGCCGCGGTGCGCGAGGAGCTGGTGGGCTGGATGCTGCACGATGCCGACCCGGACCTCGCCGCCCACGCCCGGCGTCACTTCGAATCCCTGGCCCAGTGGTTCGAGGAGCGACTGGGCGCAGGCGTGCCAGACTGTGATCCGGCGGTTTGGCAGGGCAAGATCAGTTACCAGGAAGGGCTCGGCGAGGCCGAGCAGGCTCGGCTCAGCGAGGTCCTCGTGGGCACCACGTTCCTGCGGCACTCGCTGATGCTGGCGTGCGGCGAGAACCAGTTCGATCCAGCGACTATAATTCCCGGCGGCATCTGGATCGCGCGTATTCTGTCCTGGCGAGAGTATTCACGGTATCGGGTCAGCATCAACACCACCGAGGGCAAGCATTTCGATCTGCAACTCATCATTCGCGAAGATCTCGATAGCGACTGGGTTCTGCAAACCATCTACTGGCTCATCGCCATCCACGGCTACCCACACGGTCCACCGATGCTCCCGCGTTTCGGCTGCTGCCGTCCCGAACTGGGCGCCATCTCCCTGGCGTACAGCAGCGATCTCACCGTCTGGGAAAAGATCCGGGAGTTTTCCAGCGTGCACGGCCCGGGAATCCAGCCCCCCACCGCCGCCACCTGGCGCCGACTCTTCGTCCAGGCCATGGCCACGGTATTCGTCGGCTGGCGCAACAGTGGCGGCAGGATCGTGCCGGGAGCCATCGGTCCCGGTAACATCGTGGTGCCCGAACCCGACTTTCGCGAGGGCAGCCAGATCCAGTCACTGACCGGCTGGCGACCGTACCGCGGCCCGCTGTCGTTGATCCGGCCCTTATTACGCAATTTCTTCCAGCAGACCATCAGCCAGTACCCCTATTGCGCGAAACATATCGACCGGACCTGGATCTGGCATGCTTGCGTGGAGGCCCTCGGTCTCAGCGAGGGCCGAAAATTCCTCGAACAGCTCCGTACCGATCTTGCCGAGAAAGATGATCTGGCGGAATGGCCAGACTGTCTGACGACACTCACGGACTTCATCACCACCCTCGGACAACATTACTTGCCCCCACAGGCGCTGGTTGGAGCAGTTGACCGATTCCTGGCCTGGCAACACGTCAACGCTCAGTCGACTCCCTCCGCCAGGCTCCAGATCTTGCAGGAACTGTTGCGCCTCTACCGCCTGGACCGGTACGGCGAAATCACCCGGTACCAGCTCTTCCGGCGCACTTACTTCGCCGACGCCCCGGTCGACATCCAGAATCGCTTCGACCAACTCCTGGTCCAGATGTTCCGGCGACCCGATCGGCCGGCGACCCGGATGGTGGAGCTGTCAGAACTACAGGCGCAACTCACCGATCCTGAAGATCGTCGAGCCTTCCGCCGGCTGGCATTCCCCCGCGCGGAATCCGCAGACCAACTGGAGCTGTTCACCGTGGGCGACCGCGATCAGCGACAGGTCATCGTCCGGTCCCAGATCCACGACAAGTTCGAGAATCCTTTCTGGGTCAACGAGCCGACAACCGCGGCGGAGATAGGACAGCTGTACCGTCTCTTCTTGCTGGCGGGGTTCCCCAAGACCGTCTCCTCCCGCGATCGGTTCCTCATCGCCTCGGATGGCCAGGAGCAGGTCATCGGCGGCGTCGCCTACCGGGAAATCAGCGACGAGATGGTACACCTGGACGGCATAGCGGTGACCCAACCACTCCTGGACCGCGGGCTTTCCAGTGCCCTGCTGGAGGAATTCTGTTCCCGGATGGCCGACAGCGGCTACCAGGCGGTGCGCACCCATTTCTTCCTGCGGGCGTTCTACCAGCGACGGGGGTTCCAGACAAATGAGCACTGGGGCGGATTGGTAAGGTTCCTGACGGATTGATCTGGATCAGCGGCGAGTCGCCGCTCCCGGTTGCTGGCGAAGTCGATCCTGGTACTGTCGTACCTCGAGCGTCAGTCCCGGCAACTCGAGCAACCGCTGCAAGCAGAGCTGAATATTACTCGCCGCCTCGGGAAAGCCGGGATTGATCCGCAACGCTTCCTGATACGCTGCCGCGGCCTGATGATACCCATCCAGCGCCCGCCCGATCTCCATTTTCGCCGTACTGGAGTCGCCATCGGCCAGCGCCACTTCGGCGCGGAAGCGTGGGCCATCGGCCAGACAGAGTAGACAGGTCCCGATATTACTGTGGGAGCGGAAGGAACGGGGGAAAATGGCCGCTGCCTGCCGGTGCTGCCCCAAGGCCGGTTCCAGGTATCTGGCCGCCGAATCCACCAGCGAGCTCGCCGTCCGCCACTGATGTCGCGCGAATTGCTCATCCGCCAGTTGTGAATATGGCAGCGCCCTCCCGGTGAGGAACTGCCCGTACCGTTCATGGAGGTCCGGATCGGCCGGGTCGAGCGCGACGGCCTGCTCGTAGTGATACGCGGCTGCCGCCGGATCCGGACCGACACTCCCGTAACCCTGGGCCAGGATCATGGCCAGGTTGCCGTGATCGCGCGCATCGTGGGACCGATTACCAAAATCGAACCAGTCGACGTTGACCACGATCAGCATCCCGGCCAGCAGCAGAACACTCCGCAGGAAAGGACCTCGCCTACCGGACCGTAGCTGACGGAATCTTCGTCCCAGGTCGAACGCCGCGGCGGCGGCAAACAGCGCCAGAACCGGTAACATGGGCGCTCGGAAACGGGCGTTGACAAAAAAAGGCAGCACCGATAACGCCAGCGCCGCCAGGTACAGCCACAGCACCTGACCACCGGCGGGAAGGCGACGGACGGTGATCATGCCCAGGAACGCCAACGGCCCCAGTAACCAGAAGGACGGCCACCACCGATGCAGCAGGAAGACGGCCTGCTCCCGCGCCAGAAAAGCGGGCCCGATATTGTTCCGGATCTCGTGGGCAGTGACCAGCGCCCCGAGCTTCTTGCCCAGCAGAGCCAAGGCCCGCCCGGGATCACTTTTCATCTGTGCGAGCGACTTACCCATGAGATATCGCGACGAGGCCACACTGCCACTGGCCGCGGCCTGCCCACACTCGAGTTGCAGGTCGTCCCACCGGACACCAACCGGTATGGCACTGATGCCATCGGCATCCGGACGGCTGCCGGCCCAGAGATTGACCCCGAGATTGGCGCACACCGGCACCAGATCTCCACTCACCCGAGCATTGCGGATTGTGACCGGGCTGAGAGCCAGAACCGTCCCCAGCAACATGATCCCCGCTGCCCAGGATCTGCTTCGGCCGGCCATGACAGCCGGCTGTGTCCGTCCCCCCAGCAGCAACCACCCGGCCAGGGCGAGCGGCACGAGCAGGAGATTCGGTCGCCCCAGGGCGGCGATCCCTAGACAGATCCCCGCCAACCCGAGGCGAGTCCACGGGGACCCGCGTTGCCCTTGAACACCAGCCAGAAACAAAACCAGGGCCAGCAAGGTGAGGAAGGTGGTGACACTCTCGGCAAGCAGTTGCAGTTCGAGGAACGGTAACAGCGGGAGCACGGCAACGGCCAGAGCACCCGTCAGGGCGATACGCGGTGAAAACAACTGCCGCCCCAGGGCCAACACCAGACCGCAACTCGCCGCACCCAGGACGGTCTGGAACAGGTAGACGGCAGTCAGCGACCGCCCCCAGAGGTTATACATCCCCATGAGGAGATACGCATACAGCGGCGGTTTGAAGAACACGCCCGTCTGGGGCTGATGTCCCGCGGCGAGATTCTGGGCCCAGAGGTCGAAAAACGACGCATCGACCACCGGTTGCTGGAAAAAAGGAGACCGGCTGTAAATCGTCCAGAACAGGACCCGGAATCCCAGTGCGACCAACCCTACCCAGACGATATGCCGCCAGGGAACACGTTGGGATACCGCGGGAGCCACCTGAGTCGACACGTCTCGGGGCGCCACACTGCCGGGTGAGGCGGATCGGCGTGACCGCTTGCCTTTGCCCACACTGTCACCTCGTTCAGGGTTGCCCCGGTCCGGATGCCTGTCCGGATGATTGCGCCGCTGCCAGGGCCTCGACCCGGAACGGGACCCCCCGCTGATACAGATCGAGCCGCTGCCGGACGGTGTCGAGGAAACTCTCGTCGACGCGACCCGCCGCTTCGAACTGGAATATTGCTCGGCGGACTGTCGCCACGGCAGATTCGAACTGGCCATTCTCCGCCAGTACCGCTCCCTGAACATCGAGGAACTGGGGATCGGCTTGATACCGATCGCCCAGCGCGGCCAACACCTCGACTGCCTCCTCTCCGTTGCGCAAGCTGTCCACTGGACAAGTCGAGAGCAACCAGGCCAGTCCAAGATTGGGTCCCCGGGTGCCAGGGGCGATCTCCACGGAACGACGATACCGCGCAATGGCGAGATCCCAGTAACCCTCCCCGGCCATCTGCTGAGCCACGACCACCAGCGCCACCGCCGCCGGGTGACTCACCGGAGCCGCATCCCCCAGATAGTGATGGCGGACGTGATCGACGAGCACGG
>JBDRBC010000297.1:0-2728 GCA_043823125.1 bacterium
GATCGTCAGGGCGACACGGATACGAAGTACATCGAGATCTACAATCCGACTGCTGTAGAGATCGATCTGTCCGACGTCTACCTCACCGACGCCACCAATTCCACGTCGGCCATCGGTTACCACAACATCGTGACCGGCCAGAACGCGGGCGGCGGCAGCGGCAGTGAGGATTTCCACTGTCGGTTCCCCGTCGGCAGCGCCATCGCGGCCGGCGACACCATCGTCATCGCCCTTTACGGTAGCAGCACCTATAGCACTGCCTACGGCAGCGTGCCGGACTTCGAGCTGTACGAGGATCACTACGCCGCTCCGGATTCCATTCCGGACATGCGTGAGGCGTTCCCCGGCGGCATCGGCGCCGGACTCGGCAGCAACGGTCTGAACAGTCCCGATCTGCGCGCCGAGGGCGAGACCCTGGTACTGTATCGCTGGGATGGCGAGAGTGATCTGGTGCAGGATCTCGACTACATCATCTGGGGCACATCTTTAGGGGTGCGGATCGATAAATCGGGCTTCGAGCTGGACGGTCCCGATGCGGACAGCGCCACCTCGACCTACGCGGACGATACCGCCACCACCGCCCAGCAGCCCATCGCCAACAGCTCCCATTACCCGTTCGGTTCCTTCCGTCGCCTGTCGGCGGACGAAGGGGCCGAGACGCTCACGGGCGGCAACGGCATCACCGGCCACGATGAGACCAGCGAGGATCTGCCCAGCACCTGGGAATCCGCCACCGATCAGGACCCGCCCCTGGCGCCCGCGAGCTTGAATCCGCCGGCGCCCATCGTGACCTCCGTCGTCAAGTCGCCGGCCGAGCCGTACCTGGACTATCCCGTCACCCTGACCGTCAGCCTGCTCAGCTACGACACGGTGAGCGCGGTCTCCCTGTTCTATCGGGTGGACGGCGGCAGTTTCACCGAAGTGGCCGGGACCAGCGGCGCCAACTGGACCATGCAGATCCCCGGCCAGGACGAGGGAGCCGAGGTCGACTGGTACGTCACCGCCACCGGCAGTGGCGGCGGTCTGGTCTACTATCCGGTCTGGGCGCCCGTCTGGACGGAACAGTTCACGGTGGGTGGACCACCGGCGCCCGAGTTCGCGAGCGTGACCGTCGATCCGGCCGCGCCGTTCGACTCCATGCCCACCAGTATCACAGTCACCCTGGAGTCGTTGATGGCCGTCACCGGCGTCTCGATCTTCTACCGGGTGGACGGCGGTGACTACACGGAAGTCGTCTGCACCGACCTGGGCGACGATACCTGGACCGGCGAGATTCCGGGTCAGCCCGAAGGGGCGGTGGTGGACTGGTACCTGATGGCCACGGCCTCGAGCGGCGGCATCACTTACCATCCGGCCACGGCGCCGGACACGCCGTCGACCTACACCGTGAAGGACGTGCCCACCGGACCGGCGCATCTGCTGCTCACCGAGGTGTGCGTGGCTGGCAACCCGCAGGAGTTCATCGAGATCCACAACCCCATGCCGTACGCGGTGGATCTGTCCAACTACTATCTCACGGACGCCATCTTCAACAGTGGCGATGGCCAGTTCTACTGGAACATCGTGCGGCCCAACCCGTCGCAGACTACCGTGGGCGGCGGTGACTACACCGATTTCCACGCCCGTTTCCCGGACGGCGCCAGCATCGCCGCCGGCGACACCATCACCGTCTCCATTCCCGGCAGCAGTTCCTTCCTGGGGAGCTGGGGTTTCAATCCCAACTTCGAGCTGTACGAGGACCTGGAGGCGGGCGCCGATCCGGACACCGTACCCGAGATGCGCGAGGTGTTTCCGGGCAGCATCAACGGCTCGGCGGCCCCGACCCTGTCCAACGCCGGCGAGGTCGTGGTTCTGTACTACTGGGACGGCGAGTCCGACCTGGTCACCGACATCGATGTCTTCCTGTGGGGCGCCCCCTGGACGCCGCAGACCTTACACACCTTCACCAAGGACGGCGTCTCGCGGGACGGCCCGGACGCCGATGCGGTGGCGACCCCGTACAATCCCGAGACCGTGGTGGTGAATCAGGATCCATTCCCGACCACCCACAGCGGCGGCCAGTCCTTCCAGCGCATCGACATCGACGAGGGGACCGAGATCCAGATCAGCGGCAACGGTGTCGGCGGCAACGACGAGCTGAGCGAGAATCTCTCGGAGACCTGGGATATAGATGACGCCGCGCCGTCCGGTCCGCCGGTGGCGCTCGGTAATGAGCTGATCCTGTACGTGCCGGCGCGTACGTTCCTGCCGCGTCTCGGCGAGGTCTTTCCCATCAACTTCGTCACCAAGTCGTTCAGCCAGACCTCGTTGCGGATCTTCGACCTGGAGGGCCGGCTGAAGGCGACCCTGTACGACAGCCGCTTCGACGGCTATTCCTCCACCTCGGATACGGATCCGTTCGAGATCCCGTGGGATGGGCGCGATAGCAACTACGAGCTGGTTCCGGCCGGCATGTACGTGGTTCACCTCTCGTGTGTGAATCCCCGTACCGGAGAACTGGATGTCAAGACGGCGCCGGTGGTCGTGGCCACGCGGCTCAGCCAGTGAGAGAAGGGGAGCAATGACACGGATACAGTTTGGCTTGCTGCTGATTCTGCTACTCGGCCTCACCGCCGGGCCCGCCCTGGCGGCCTTCGAGAACGTGGACATCAGCCCGCGGGCGCGCGGCATGGGTGACGCCGGGGTGGCGGTGGCGGGGGATGCCTTCGCGCCGTATTTCAACCCGGCC
>JBDRBC010000298.1:0-17508 GCA_043823125.1 bacterium
ACTGGAACGGGAGCGGGAGCGGGCGGATGCACTGGCCGAGCGCGTCAGCCAACTGGAGGGGGATCAGTCCATGGCCCGGCTCATTCAAACCGAAGAAGCCTTGCGACGCAGCGAGGAAAAATTCCGCCGTCTGTTCGAAACGGTCCCCGACGCGCTTTATCTCATCGATCAGGAAACGGGACGGATCCTCGACGCCAATCCCGCCGCCGTCCGCATGTACGGTTACGGTTCCGAAGAGTGGCTCGGCCTGCACCAATCCGACGTGGCAGCCGGCCCTGAGGATCTGCCAGCCATCGACGAACATCCACCACGTAACGCCCTCCGGTATCACCGCCGCAAGGACGGCGCGGTATTCCCGGTGGAGATGTCCATGGGCTACTTCGCCCAGAACGGCAAGCTGCTCATCATCGTCACCTGCCGGGATATTTCGCGGCGGCTGGAGGCGGAGCAGAAGCTGGACAGTGTCTTGGAGGCTGCTGGATCGGATTGCTGAGGCTGAAGTATCCTGCTCTTGTCACGCGCCTGTCCACATGCCCGCCCACTCGTTTTCATGCCCGCCGGTTTTGTACATGTGTACACTTTGAGAATGATTCTCAATACCAGGCAGTCCCCGCTGCTCGCCGCGCAACCCGAATCACTTTCTCTTCGCTCTACTGACGCTCGCGCCGAACCGTGCTACCCTGACGTTCCCACTGACGCGTACCGAACCGGAGGCTCGAGATGTCCCGTCCCGTTTTACTCTGTCCGCTGTTGGTCCTGGTCGGCTGCTGCGCCGTTTTCACCACCGGCGCCACCACGGCCACCGGGGAAACTTACCTCGGCCAGCAGACCCCGGGCACCACCCCCGAACTTTTCCACCCCGGCACGATCTCCACCGGACACCACGAGATCTGCCTCACCATTGCCCCGTCCGGCGGCGAGCTGATCCTGTCGCGCTCGGATCAGACCTTTTTCTCCGTTCTTCTGCGGTACGGTGTCGGCGACGACGGCCTCACCGAACCGAGTCTCCCGCCCTTCGCCGGCCGCTACCGCGACGCCTTCCCGTCCTACTCGCCGGACGGCAGCCGGCTCTTCTTCAATTCCAACCGGCCGCTGGAGCCCGGCGGCGCACCCATCGACGGCAACCACTTCTGGGTGGTAGAGCGACAAGGCGACGGCTGGTCCGCTCCAACTCACCTCGGTCCGCAAGTCAACGCGGTCCAGCACCAGGCCACCCCATCAGTGGCCAGCGACGGGACCCTCTACTTCCACGCCTGGTCCGAGGAAGGGCTCGGCGCCAGCGACTTGTTCCATAGCGAACTCGTGGACGGCAGCTACGGTCCGCCCCGGAACCTCGGCCCGTCGATCAATGCCTCCGGCCGCGAATTCCATCCCCACATCGCCCCGGACGAGAGTTTCCTGCTGTTCGACGCGTCCGATCGGGAGGACGGCTTCGGGAGCAACGACCTGTACCTGGCCCGGCGACTGGACGACGGAAGCTGGGCGCCGGCGGTCAACCTGGGCGCGACCGTCAACACGCCGTTCTCCGAAATGCGTCCGCGGCTTTCACCGGATGGGCGCTTCCTTTTCTTCACCAGCGATCGGTTTCGTCGACGAGCCGAGTTGCCGGTCGGGCAGACCATTGTCCGGATCGAAGCAATGCTGGACGGACCGACCAACGGCAGCCAGGACATCTACTGGGTCGACGCCGGTTTCCTGGCGGAGATTCGCGGTGAGTGAGCAGCCGACACCTTCCGAGCGGCCATACGCAGGCTTCGAACAAGGCCCCATCCGCCCGCCCAGCGAGGCGGAGAGCTTGCTGATCCGGGTCACCCGCAACTGCCCCTGGAATCGCTGTACATTCTGTCCGGTGTACAAGGACCACGAGTTCTCCCGACGACCGGTTGAGCATGTCATCCGGGACCTCGATGCCGTCTGGTTTTACACCAAAAACCTGCGTGAACGACTGGACGCGGGGAACGATCCCGAGTCCGATCTGGAGGACGTCCTCCGGTTTACCGCCCAGGCCCACGACCTCCTCGACCTGCCCGCCTTCCAGGCCGCCTGTCACTGGTTATCGCATGGGGAGCAACGCTCCGTCTTCCTGCAGGACGCCAACAGCCTCGCCGGTAAACCGGCCGACCTGCTGTTCATTCTGCGACACCTCAAGCAGCGGTTCCCCGAGGTGAAGCGGGTCACATCGTACGCCCGCTCGGCCACCATTACCCGCATTGCCGGCGAAAACCTGCTGGCCATGTGCGAAGCCGGCCTCAACCGGATCCACGTGGGGCTGGAGTCCGGCGCCGACGAGGTTTTGCAGCGGGTGCAAAAGGGCGTGACCAAGGCCAAGCACATCGAGGCCGGCACCCTGATCAAGGCCGCCGGCATGGAGCTGTCCGAGTACTACATGCCCGGTCTGGGCGGCCGCGAGTTCAGCCGACAACACGCCCTCGAATCGGCCGACGCCCTCAACGAGATCGATCCCCACTTCATCCGGTTGCGCAGCCTCGCCATTCCGGGCGGCACACCGCTTCACGAGCAATGGATTGCCGGCGAGTTCGAGCCGTGCAACGATATCGAGCTGGTGGAGGAGACCGGGCAGTTCCTCGACCGGCTCGACGGTATCACCAGCCGGATTCGTAGTGATCACATCCTCAATCTGTTCCAGGATCTCGAGGGGACGTATCCCGCCGACAAGGGACGGCTGCTCGGTATCGGGCAGCGGTTCCTCGCGCTGCCGGGGGCGGAGCAGCGGTTGTACCGGGTGGGACGGCGTCTCGGCCTGTTTCTCGGCCTGGATGATCTCGACGATCCGCACCGTCGCGCCCTGGCCGAAGCCGGCCTGCGGCAGCTCGGAGTGACCGCGACCAACTGCGACCAGGTCCTGTCGGATCTCATGCGTCGCTTCGTCTGAGGATCCGTTGTAAACTCCGTCTGAACATTCTGGATTTTTCGGATTCAATTGCGCAATCCCGATCAAGCGGGGGATTTTGCCAGGTTGTATTCTTCCGTCTGGAGAGGCGCAAAACGGTTCGGCCAACCGGGAGGCAACGGAGTGAAGTCGGCGACCCTGCAGGATTACAAGCAACGCATGCTGCGGGTTCTGGTGTACATCCAGCAGAACCTGGACCGGGAGCTTTCACTGCAGGAGCTGGCCGAGGTGGCGCACTTTTCGCCCTACCATTTTCACCGCATCTTTCGCGGCATGGTTGGGGAGACGTTACAGGGCCACATCCGGCGGATCCGCCTGGAGCGGGCCGCTGCGCGGCTGATGCAGACCGATCGTTCCATCATCCGCATCGCCTTCGAGGCCGGGTACGAGAGCCACGAAGCCTTCACCCGCGCGTTTCAGACCATGACCGGACAGGCGCCCTCCGCATTTCGCGTCCAGCGTCAGGCCCTCAATCACGGGCCATCGCCGACGGGTGTGCATTACCCGCTGCATGAATCGCCGGACGATTTCGATCCACTGGAAAACGGAGGTTCGACCATGGATGTGACCATCAAAATAATCGACCCGCAACGGGTCGCCTTCATGCGGCATGTGGGACCGTATAACCAGGTCGGCGGCACCTGGGAAAAGCTGTGCATGCAGCTCGGCGCCCAGGGATTGCTGGGACCGGGCGCCACCTTTTTCGGACTGTGCTACGACGATCCGGAAGTGACGCCGGCCGAGAAGATCCGCTACGACGCCTGCATCACCGTCGATGAGAAGTTTCAGCCCGAGGGCGACATCGGGGTGCAGACCATTCCAGGCGGCGACTATGCCGTGACCACCCATCACGGGCCGTACGAAAAACTCAACGAGACCTACGCCCAGCTGTGTGGTCAGTGGGCACCGCGGAGTGGCCGAACCGTGGCGGCGGCGCCGTGTTTCGAGCACTATCTCAATGACCCCCAGAGTACCGAACCCGAGGAACTGCTCACCGACATTCACATGCCACTGGAGCCCAGATAAGTCGACGGGCGCCCGGAGCTGTCTGCTGGCGGCTCCGGGTGCAGGCTATTCTGCCGGGCCAGCAACCAGGAGAGTACCATGAGCACGGAATCCAAGATCGATCTCTACAAGCAACACAAGGGCGAGTACGTCGCGAGGCAGAAACCGTCCCTGGTCAAGCTCGAGAAGGTGCAGTATCTCGGCATCGCCGGGCAGGGGGCGCCGGGTGGGGACGAGTTCGTCAGACGCATCGGGGCGTTATACGGCATGGCGTACACCATCAAGATGACCCGCAAGTTCGCGGGTAAGGGCGATTACGTGGTTTGCAAGCTTGAATGCCAATACGGGGATGCCTCGGGGCAGTGTGATTTTTCACCGGAGGCCGTGGCCGATCTGCAGTGGCGACTGCTCATCCGTACCCCCGATTTCATCAAGCAGAAGGACCTGCAGGAAGCGGCCGCCAAGTTGCTGGAGAAAGGCAAGGACGAGGAAGTTTCCGAGGTGGCGCTGATCACCTTCGTCGAGGGACCGTGCATGCAGATGCTGCATGTGGGACCGTACGACGAGGAAGAGCGGACGGTCGCCGTCATGCGTGACTGGGCCGCGGACCAGGGATACGAGATTCACGGCCGGCACCACGAGATTTACCTCTCCGATCCGCGACGAGTGGCGCCGGAGAAGCTGCGGACCATCCTGCGCTTACCACTGCTCAAGGCCAAGACCTGAACGCCGGAATTCTGACAAAACCACAAGATAATGGTTAGGACCTGGGAGTGACCGGCCGATACCAAGGCAGAAGTCTCGGTATCGTTTTTTCGGGTCACCGTTCCTGGCCACGGCCACTGGGCTGAACCCGGAGTGAAAATACCAGCGCCACGAGGAGGCAACATGAAGCGAATTGCCAAGTTACTGGTCCTGACCATCTGCCTCGCCGCTCTGCCTGCCACGGCTCAGGTCAGCAGCGAGATAGATGGCATCGGAATCTATTTCGATCTGGAAGGGAACGAGTACTGCAAGGATTTCGATCCGGCGCCGTTGCCGGGCGGGGAACTCGAGGCCTACCTGATCCTGACCCACGCCAGCAATACCTCCGGCCTGGTGGGCTGGCAGTGCAAGCTGGACATCGACACTCCGCCGGGATCTCACGTCTGGAGCTACGAGTTCGCGACGCCGGCCATGAACGTGTCGATGCCGCCTAACTTCGCGGTGGTCGTATTTACGCCCGTTCCGCACCGGTCAGCGCTGCTCCTGGCGACGATCACCTTGCACGTACTCACTCCCGGCGCCTGGACTTTCCAGATCTATCCCCCGGACATGGGCATGGCCAAGCTGATACCGATGACCTGGCCGGTGTACATGGCCGCCGACAATCCCGGGGTGGTGATTCCGATGATTCAGGTCTCGGGAGGCGAGGACTATCCCGTGGCGGTGCTCAACGGAATCTGTGGCGTGGTCGACGATGAGGCCACAACCTGGGGGGCCTTGAAGGTCCTGTACCAGTAGTCCCGCTTCTGCGGCGCGAGCTGTCCGGAATATCCGGCATATCTGGAATTTCCGGAATACCGTGACTTCTATTACTGGGGTGAACCCCCGATCCGAGCGAATCGGATCGGGGGTTTGTTTGAACTGTCTAGGCGGCATCATAGACCAGCAGGAACGAGGTCGGTTCCTCGCTTGTGGGAAAGGTGATATCCACTCTGACCCGGATCTGCTGCGTATCATCGCTGAGCTGATACGACCTGACGATGGTCAGGCCGTTCTCGTCCCGGCTGATGACCTGGAGCACGCCCTCGCGCCAGCTTGCGTGGTCGCTGAACTGCCGACCATTGACCTCGCGTACGGTTGGACTGCCGTCCAGGGGCAGGGTAATGGCCACGTCCCGGCTGTCCATGAGTTCGATGGACGTGGTGTTCTGGGCGACCAGCAACAGGTCCCAGCCGCCCAGCAGCTGTTGCAGGGGATCGCCGAGGTCGCCCTGTTTCCCGGGATTGTCGCCCATACCGCCGCCCTTGCCGCCACCCATTCCGCCGCGGCCACCACCCATGCCACTGCGACCGCCAGCCATGCCGCTGCGACCACCGCCCATGCCACTGCGGCCACTGCCCGTGCCTCCGCGGCCACCAGCTATGCCGCCCTTCGTGCCCATACCACCGCCCGCGCCTCTGCCGCCAGGGCCGTCGCCGCGCTGGCCGGCCTGTTCGCGCATTGATTCTCGGGCTTCCATCATGGTAGCCCGGGGATCGTCGCTTTCTCGGCTGTTCAATTTCTAGACTCCGGAAAGATCGGGAGTGGTGGTCAGGGTGGTCATGTCAACGTCCTGGGCACGGGCTAGATTGACCACCGCCAGGCAGAGTCCCATCAACAGACTGCAGGCCAGGCAGATGGCAATGGATCGCTTGCCGGTATTCATACGTTCCTCCTGTTCGCAGGGGTGGGGGAATCTCGGGAAAACACGTGTGTGTCGTGAGGGCGATCCCAGGGGTGAGAAAAGCACGGTAGACGGCTGATCGCGTCGATCGTCCTGAGAGTCAGAACGCGCGACGGGCGGGAATCCAGCGCGGAAAATCGACCGTGGCTATTTCCTTCGCGAAAAGATCAGGAATCCGCCCGGTTCAGGGCGCGGACGATCTCGTTGGCGGTGATTTCACCCTGGAGCATGGTGACGACGTGGTCGTCGCCGTCCAGGAAGTAGATGGCCGGGAGGGTCAGGAAGGATTTCTGGTCGCGCAATGGGGCCACCTGGTCCGGCTGCGTATCGAGCAGCAGTTTTTCCACGGGAATACCGGAGTCCTCCGACAAGACGGCCTGGAGCTGGCCAAAGGAGCCGTCACATCGTTCTCGCGTGCAGGCGCAGGCATCCTTTTTGTCCACGAACACGATTCTGGTCACGCCGGCCGCCTGGAAATCGGCAGTCGACAACTTCTCGCCGGCTGGCGCGGCGGAGGCGGCTTGCTCGGTCTCGCTGGAAGCACCTTCCTGGTTCTGCTGGCAACCGACGGTGACCAACGAAAGGGAGATCAGACAGAGGAGGCAGCCCTGGAAGATATTCGGTCGACGCATGAGAACTCCTTCTAGCGGAGGCCGTGAAAAGCGAAGTACACGCCCACGAGGACAATGACAGCACCGGCGCACCGGCGCAAGATCTCGCTGCCGCGCGTCATCCTGCGGGACTCGAGTAGCTTGCGAGCCAGCCCCATGGAGGTGCCGGCCACCAGGATGAGCACGCTGTGGCCGAGGGCGTATAACAGTAACATGAAGCCGCCGTACAGCAGCGAGGCGTTCGCCCCAGCGACGTAGGTGAGCAGGACCACCAGGATCGGGGCGGCGCACGGCGCCGAAACGATGCCGAACAGCAGGCCGAGGATGAAGGCGCCGAGGGCGCCACGGTTGCGTGGTTGGATATTCGCCGGCATCGGAATGGTGAATCTGAGTACGCCGAGCATGTGGAGTCCCATGATCAGACAGACCGCCACGACGATCCAGGTCCAGACGCGCGACACATCGCCGTACAACTTCCCCGCCAGGGCGGCGGTCATGCCGAGCAAGACGAAGGAGAGAGACAGTCCGGCCACAAAAATCAGGGAGTACCCGAAACCGCGCGCCGGCCCGAGACGGCCCTCGTGGCTGCCGGCCACGAAACTGATCATCAACGGGATCATGGCCAGCACACACGGGCTGGAGGCGGTCATGACGCCGCCGAGAAAGACGGCCGCGAACGCCAGCCACGGGCTGGTGTGGATGTACTCGCCGGCGTTTTCGAGCAGTTGCTGCAACATCGATCGGTTCCTATCTGAATATCCCGTGCTATTCGGTTTCGTCCATCTCGTCTCTGATCAGACGGGCGATCTCGCTCGCCGACGGCACCTTGCCCGAGAACTTGACCTGTTCTCCGATGACCAGGGCGGGGGTGATCATGATGCCGAAGCTGGCGATCTCGTCGATCCGCTGCACCTTGGTCAGGTTCGCCTCGACGCCGGCTTCGAGAATGGCTTTCTGGGTCTCGGTGTACAGTTTTTCGCACTTGGCGCAACCGGGTCCCAAGACCTTGATATCCATCACCATATGTTGCTCCTTTGCTCCGGGGCCCAGTAGAGTGCTGAGAATTGGCTGCCGGGAGTGCCCCATACTTTTCCATGCCTTCAATTCGGCTCGTCGCACCACCAATCAAGGTAACTGGCCGCGCTGATGAATCCAAACGGTATCCTCGGCGACGGTTGTCAGCGACAAAATGGTGTGCACATGGTAAAATTATCGCCTGGTTCTTGAACAAACATTCCGGGAGGGCAGAATGCGACATGCTGGAACCGTGGTTTTTCTGGTTGGCCTGCTGTGTTCAGCGGCGACTGCGATGGGCGCTCCGAGTCTGGTGGCAGTGACAGGACATGAACCGGAAAGCCTGGTGATGTTGTCCGCCGCCGACGTGATGGTAGTGCGGGAGATGGAGGGGTACCTGCTGGCCGTGGTCGAACCGGACCAGATTGACCTGATGGGGGAACTGGGGCTCCAGGTCGAGATCCTGGATGGAGCTGTCGCCGGGAAAACCTACTACACCGTGCAGTATCGTCACGAGGCGCAACGGCGCCAGCTGGAGAGTCTGGTGCGGGTGTTGTATTCGGATCGGAACAGCGCCGTTTTCGAGGCGTTGCCCGCTGCGGCCGAGATGGTGTCGGCCACCGGTCTGGAGATCGCCCGGGTGTTTATCCGGCCGGTCCGTCCGGCACCGATATTTCAGCCGGATGTCACGGCGTTGACCCGCGGGAGTGATCCGGTCATCGATGCCATCGTCGGGGCGATTTCGAGCAGCAGCATCGATGGCATCGTGTATCGGCTACAGAATTTCGAAACCCGCTACTCGACCCACGATAGCTGTCTCGCCGCCGGCGAGTACCTCAAGGCCCACTTCGAGTCGTCCGGTATCGACAGTGTCTACTTTCACAACTGGAGCGGGACCTACCACGACAACGTGGTAGCGGTGATCCCGGGCGCGAGCCAGCCGGAGAAGGTGGTGGTCGTCGGTGGGCATTACGATTCTACTACCGGGGACCCCGACGTGGCTCCGGGTGCGGACGACAACGCCTCCGGCACCGCCTGTGTGCTGGAGTGCGCGCGGGTGCTGAGCCCGTACCAGTTCGACTACACCCTCAAGTTCGTGGCCTTCTGTGGCGAGGAACAGGGGCTGCTCGGCAGCGAGGCGTTCGCCAGCGCCGCTGCGGCCGCCGGCGAGGACATCGTCGCCGCCGTCGCCGTGGATATGATCGGCTACCTGGCCGGCGGTGACGTAATGGATCTGGACATCATCGACAACACCAGCTCCGTCTGGCTGCGCGACCTGGCCTTCGCCACGGCCAGCGAGTACGTGCCGGAGCTGCCGCTGGTGGACGGCAGTCTGCCGTTCGGGGCCAGCAGTGATCACGCTTCGTTCTGGGCCAATGGATATCATGCCATTCTCCTGTTCGAGGATACGGGGGATTACAGCCCGTACATTCACTCGGCCAGTGATGTGATCGGGACCAGTTACAACTCATCGACCCTGGCTCTGGGATCGGTCAAGGTGGCCGCCTCGTTGCTGGCGACGCTCGCCCGCCCGTTCACCGTGTCGATCTCGCACCAGCCGCTGGGGGACACCGAGGATTCAGTGAACCCATACCGGGTCGAGGCCGAGATTGTCGCCGCGGCGGCTCTGGATCCGAGTTCGTTGTATTTGTATTACTCGACCGGCGGCCCGCTGAACTCGGTTCCCCCTGACCGCCACCGGCACTCCGGATGTGTACGAAGCGTACATCCCCGCCCAGCCCGGCGGCAGTTTCGTGTCGTACTATCTCACGGCGGCGGATATGAATGGCAATACAGCCGTTCATCCCGAAACCGCGCCCGCCACCGGTCATGAGTTCTTCGTCGGTCTTGTCACCGCCGTGGTCACGCACGATTTCGAGTCCGCGACGGGGTGGACGGTTGGCGACACGGGTGATGAAGCCACGACGGGTATCTGGGAAAGGGTGGATCCCAACGGGACCTGGCTGGATTCGACTCCGGTCCAACCCGAAGACGACGCCACCGACCCGCCGGGGCAAATTTGTTACATCACGGGCAACGCCGCGGTAGGAGCGGGCCAGGGTGACAACGACGTGGATGGCGGCAAGACCACCCTGCTCAGTCCGGTCTTCGATCTGTCCGGATATGGCTACCTGCGCGTGGCTTACCGTCGCTGGTATACCAATGATACCGGCAACAACCCGATGACCGATGATTGGTACGTGGATGTCTCGGACGACGGTGGCGTTGAATGGATCCGGCTCGAAACATCGACCAGCAGCGACCGGAGCTGGCGGCTGGTGGAGCGGAATCTGCACGACTATATCGATCTCACAACGACGGTGCAGTTCCGGTTCGTGGCGTCCGACGACAGCCAGGGATCCATCGTGGAGGCGGGCGTCGACGATTTCTCGCTCCTGGAATTCCAGAGCCCGTTGTCGGCCGTCGAGATCGGTCCGGCAGGGCCGGTTCTGTCACCGATCCTGGGCCAGAACATGCCCAATCCGTTCAACCCCAGTACCGTGATTTCCTTCGAGGTTCCGGCGGAGGGTCGGCAGGTGACGCTACGGGTGTATGATCTAGCCGGCCGCGTGGTCGCCACGCTGCTGGCGGATGAGAAGATCGCGGGTCCCCGGATAGTGCGCTGGCTCGGCTGTGACGATGCCGGGCGTGCGGTGGCCTCCGGTGTCTACATGTACCGTTTGACCGCGGGCGAAACGCAGTTGACTCGCAAGATGATGTTGCTTCGCTAGCCGGTTCGATATCGTTCCGGCATGGACTTGTCGGGGGTGAATCCGTAACTTCATGCGCTGGCCAGGACAGGATCTCATCCCTTCACTTCGTCGGGCCAGCGGGGGGGACCAAACGGTCCCCCTCTTTTTTTCCTCATAGCCAGCAATCGTATTGGATAATAGACTGAGTTGATCGGTTGGGGTCAGGTACGATATTTTCCGGAAGTGCCGGACCGCCCTGGCGACTCGACTCGAATCATTTTGAAGAATCGACGGTGAGGGGCATGTCTCCGTTCCATCACATCCTGCTGATCGTTAATCCGGTCTCCGGACTCGCCCAAGGGGTGCGGATCGGGCAACGGCTGCAGAAAAGACTGCAAGGCAGCGGGTGCCATTGCGCCATGCGCCGGACCGAGAAGTCCGGTGATGCCAGCGCCTGGGCGCAACGGGCGGGGGAGGAAGGATTCGACCTCATCGTGGCCATCGGTGGCGATGGTACGTTGCAAGAAGTTGCCGCCGGTCTGGTCACGGCGCCTCGGAAGATCCCGGTGGCGCACGTGCCCGTGGGGACCGCCAACGTCATCGCCATCGCCTTGTCCTTGCCGTGGAGCACTCGTCTGGCGCAGGATATTATCCTGAACGGGCAGGTGATTCCTTTTGATGTGGGTTATTTGCCGGATCTCGATCGCCACTTCCTGTTGATGGCCGCCATCGGGTATCCCGCGCGGATCATCCAGGATTCATCGCGCCGTCTGAAGAGCACGTTCGGTTTTTTGGCTTACATCGGGGCAGCTTTTCGGCATGCGTTCATTCCCGATCAGGCGCGTTTGCGGATCGAAACCGAAAACGAACAGTTCGACTTGGATGGACACACAATACTGGTGACGAATATCGGACGGATCAAGGACCTGAGGTTGAAGGTATCGCCTACCACCAGCCCCCATGACGGCAAGTTCGATGTGACTATCATCTCCAGCCGCACCTTCTGGGATGTGCTGCGCATCCTGTTTCGACTGTTGACCTGGCGCGGACGGAAGCCGCCCCGAGTCCGATACTGTGATGCCGAACGGGTCACCATATCAGCAGATCCTCCGGTACCCGTCCAGATCGACGGGGAGGTCCTCGGTTCTACGCCACTGACCGCCAGGATACTCCCGGGTGCCATCGAGATGGTAGTGCCGAGTAGTTATAGTCAGCAGTGATCGTGATTCTCTCTGCCGAATATATGTAATAATCCGGATAATTATCACGCCCGGATGACTATTGTTGCGATTTCGCATTAATCAAAGCTGTTACTGTGGCAGGCGCGGATGAAAATGTGACGAATAGTGGCCTTACTTCAAAAAATATGGGGAGCCTGGGGGCTCCCCGATTTTGCTAGCCAACCCTGGGGCTTCAGGGTTTTTATCTATTTGGGTGGCCAGCTCATTGAAGGTACGGATTGGCGATGTAGTTGGCAATACCGATTGGCAACTATTTTACTGATCAGAAATCAGGGAGAAGCGAGGCGGGAACAGACGCTGGTCCCTGCCGGCAAGGTCCAAAAAATTCCGTACGCGTTTGGCGCGATCGGTATGAACTCTGTATCGGCTCAGGTTGTGAGGAATGGCGGGAACGTTGCGGTGAGACAGTCACGAAGGTAATATTCGCGAACAGTCGCTGGTTCGCCTGGCTGTCTGAAGTAACATTATTAAAGTGGATGGTGATCGAGCAAAATGACACGCATCCAGGTAAGCGGTAATACTGGTTGATCTGTACGGGAATTATGAAGTGGTGCGTGCTTGTTGTTGAAAAAGTATGGGGAGCCAACGGCCCCCCAGAGTTGACTGGCGCAGTGAATGCGCGGTCGTTTATCAACGAATCACTTATTCGTGGTGTTACACGGTTCATCTGGTCAGTCAACAGCCTTAATATACCATATCTGAATCGAGATGGCAATGGTCTTGATGGAATATTTCGGAGTCAGGGTAAGTCTGTATCTGGCGGCCCCGCGGGCTGCTAGCGATACAGGTCGGGATCCTGGGCGCCGATCTGCCCGCAAGTGGAGTTCTCCGCTCGGCAGGGTGAATCGGGACGGAGCTTGAAATTCCCGCGGCCGGCGTTGATGAACTGCGGTGGCGTGTGGAGATTGCCGCTGCCTGTCTCCAGGCCGGCGAGACAGTCGATCCAGTCACCATCGGCATTGCCGTAAACCAGACAGCAGGTGAGGGCGGATCCGGTGTCGGACTCGCAGATGACAGCGGATCCCTGAGATGAATAGGCAATGATGCAGTTCTGCAAAATCAGGCCCCGGTCCGAAATCCAGTTGATGCCGCCACCTGATCCGGCGGAATTGGCCACCAGGGTGCAATAGCTGATGGTAGGCGCCGAATACTCCCCGAAAATCGCTCCTCCGAGTTCGGCGTGGTTGCCGCAGAGCAAGCAGTCCTCGATTCGGGCCGCCGATTCCGCTTCCAGCATCACCCCGCCACCCCCGGTGGCCGAGTTGCGATAGAGGGTGCTAGACTCGATAACGGCGGCGGAGGCGTAGCAGGCGAGGCCGCCGCCACGATCGGCTGTGTTAAGGGATATGTGGCAGGCCACGATCCGTGGCGTGGATTCATGGCTGAACACGGCACCGCCCTGGGCAGCGGTATTGTCTCGCAGCTGGCAGTCCTGAAAGGTGGGGCTGGCGCCTTCGATACAGGCGATGGCTCCACCGAGCGTGGCCCGGTTGAGCGAGAACACACAGTGTCTGAAGGTGGGTGACGATCCGGCGCACAAGACTGCGCCACCGCGTTTCTCCGGCAAGGAGTCGCCTGGGGCACGGCCGTGCTGGATGGTCAGGCCGGAAATCAGCGTCTGGCTGCCCTCGCCCGAGTGAAAATGGAAGGCGCGATGTGCCCGATCCCAATCGCCCCCCGCACAGTCGATGATGTAAGCTTGTCTCTCCGCTCCGTCAGCCGTGATGGTGATTGCTTTGCCCAGACAGTCGAGATCGCGATTACCGTCTCCCGTGTACGTCCCCGGTGTGAGCTCGATGATATCGCCGTCGTTGGCGTTGTCGATGGCCGCCTGTATAGTGGAAAAAGCCCCCGAACCGTCGGGCCGCAGGACGACCTTGGCGCCGAATGCCGAGGTGAACGGCAACAGGAAACCCAGCAGGCACAGCCAGCTGAGTAACCGGTACGTCCGGCGTGTTCGGTGGGAACGGCAGGCAGAGGGTTCGTTGGCGACGGTTCGATTCCGGATCATCATTAAGGCAACTCCTGAATAGAATTATCATCTTCACGGACCAGGTAGGCCCGGCCGGCGCGCGGCAATTCTACTTCCTGCACCTGACCGGAAGCCCAGCGGATGGTCACCCGGTACGGTCCGGGGAGATCGCCGACCCCGAAATGAACGGGTAATATGGTGGAGGCGAAGGGGGTGGCGAGGCTGGACACTTCTCGCAAACCAACGAGACCGCCGCAACGTAATTCAACTCGCGCCCCCAGACCGTGGGGTGGCCCCGTCCTCGAATCCAGCTCGAGTGTAATCCCTCGTGAGCTGCGACTGGTGTTCTCGTAAAGTAATACTCCGCCACCCTGGTCGGGCTCCGTGCCGCCGCCGTTGCACAGAAGCAGATCGAGATCGCCGTCCCGGTCCAGGTCGGTGGCCCAGCCGGATTCGGCGGTGCCTGGTGGCACGCTTTTGTCGTCCCAGGCCTGACGCAGTCGGTGGAAGCGTCCCTGGCCGTCCCCCAGGAAGACCAGATTGGGCACTGGTTCTCCCAATCGGTCGTTCTGGATCACGAACAGATCGAGGTTGCCGTCGTTGTCCAGATCGGCGAGTTGACCGGCCTCGGCGAGTTTCCCGCCACTCAGACCGGATTCCGCTCCGGCCCTGCGGAAATAAGGCCCCTCGTTGTCCCGCTCGTTGAGCCACAGTTCGAATTGTCCCCGGGCGAGTCGGATATCGGTCTGATACAGTCGGTACAGCAGAATCAGATCGAGGTCACGATCCCCGTCGACATCACCGACACAGGCGAAGCTTGGCACCTGGGGCCAGAATGCCGCACGTAGACCCCAGATACTCGTGACGTCCTGAAACCGCCCGCGGCCGGTATTACGCCAGAGACCGCTCCAGCCGCCGCGCCCCATGGCGAGCAGATCCACCGCGCCGTCCCCGTCGATGTCAGTCGCACTGGCGGCATGAATCCAGGTGGAACGCGCACGTTCAGCCGGGGTGGGGGGCGGCATCCCGGGTGACCAGAGGGGGACGTCCATGGGTGTGGGGAACCACGATGTCTGATCGACCCAACCGTTATCACCCTGGCAGACCAGTCGGGCCTGACTCTGGTAGCTGATGAGCAGGAGATCCACCAGGCTATCACCGTTGAAATCGGCCCACAGGGAACCACGACCTCGACCCACCGGATCGTTGAGGGTGAGGTTGCCGGCGGCGATGTTCGTAAAGCGTCCCGGTTCGGTCTGTTCCCAGAGCTGATTCAGGGACAATCCCTCACCCCGTTCGGCGCCCAAGGTCACGTAGGCATCCCAGTCACCGTCGTGATCGAAATCGCAGGCGGCGGTCCCGTGCTGGTCCAGCAGATTGCCCGGCAACAGGGAGTCGGCGGCACAACGCTGGAAGCGCAGTTTCCCCCGATTCAGGTACATCTCCGCGCGGTCACCGTGGCGCGAGAACAGTAGATCGCGCCGCCCGTCACCATTGCCATCGAGCAGGGTCACACCGTATGTGAGCCCACCGGTCGGCAGGTCGCCTGGATCGGCGCGGCGAAAGAGGGTGTCAGCTTCCGGCGTGCGGGAACAGCAACAGAGCAGTCCCGCCAGCAGCGGACATATCCAAAACAGCCTCAGCAAGCGCCGCCGGGACGGTTCAACCGTCGAAATTCTGATCATCTGAATATCCACCATTCTCTTTCATCTCCCCGGCCAACCGATCAAGACGCATAATACGCCGATGGGGGCGGCATCACAAGCGACAGAGCGGTGGTGATTCCGGCAAGCTACCGAGTTCGGCAGCAATCTCGATTAATTTTGGTGAGCAATTTGTCGGACAGCTCTTGAAAACTGCCGGGCGAGCTGGTTCGTGGACTGTCGTTGCGATAACGGTTGTTGCGGATATCACAGTTCCACGGATCTAGTTGCGAGAGATCCATCCGGGCCAACGACATCAGACGAACCGCTTTTCTGATCACGGGGCAAGGGTCTTTATATCCACGACTATTCAAGCCGACCTCTGGGAAAGGAGGGGACCGGAATCGACCGGGCTACCAGCCCGAATCGGAAGATCTATGCTCCGAGTCAACATGAAGTAGGAGGTTCTCATCATGCTACGCAGATTTGCCAGGATACTCTTTTTAGTTGCCATCCTCACCGTCTGGGCCGGCATTTGCCTGGCGCAGGGGCCGGATGGCAACGCTTCGTATGCCACCTATGTCGCATATCCGACGCCACTTTCCTGTGTACTGTTCCCGAACGGCGCCGGGCAGACGATCATGGGCTGTTATACGTTCGGTGGTGTGACTGCCACCGGCACCATCACCGCCACGCTCAACGACAGCAACGGGAATCCGGTGCCGAACTGGCCGGCCTCGTCGATCTGGTTGAGGACGTCTCAGGGTGGCGTCGCCTGGTGTCCCTACAACTGGCCGCCAGGAACCTGGCCGGGATACACCAGCATCGCCGATGGGCCCACGTCCCCTGCCGGTCAGACCCGCTTCACCCGGGCGTACTTCGGTGGCATGCAGACGAATCCGGCGGCCGGTGAGGGAACCGAGGTGTGGACTGTCGACGCGGCTGGCAACAACGTCAAGCTGAACGGCACGGCGCCGTTCGGGCCACTTCGCAGTAACCTGAACATCTCGTTCAACAGTCCGGACATCAACGGGGATCTGAGTGTGGACCTGTCCGATGTCATACTCTTCAGCAACGACTTCTTCGGTGCCTACAACTACCGGAGCGATTTCTTCTGGGACGGAAATCTGAACCTGGCGGACATCGTCTGGTTGGCCCAGGCTTTCGGCGCGCGTTGTCCCTAGTTTGTCGTCGAGTGAACACACCAACCGGTTCCATCGCTCACGGAACCGTAACAGGGCCGCCCCGGATTCCGGGGCGGTTCCTGTTTAGGCACTTGTCAGGTCCAGCTCGTTCAGTCCGGAGTGGCTTACCGCGAGCAGGTATGGTATGAGAAAATGATATCAGGCCGGCTTGCCGGCCGAGTGACTGGACCCGTATCAGGAGGTCGATGGTGGTTCTGCTCGAATTCGCCATGTATCCCACCGACAAGGGCGAAAGTGTTTCGGAGTATGTCAAACGCTCCCTCGAGGTGATCGACGACAGTGGTTTGCCCTACAAACTGGGGCCCATGGGTACCTGTCTCGAAGGCGAGCTGGATGAGGTCCTGGAGGTGATCCGGCAATGCTACGACCGGATGGTCGGGGACTGCGACCGTATCGCCTGTGTGATGAAGTTCGATTATCGGCACGGCCCCGGCGGACGTCTCGATTCGAAAATCGCTACCCTGAAGCAGAAAACGGGTCGCGATCTCAAGACCTGATTTCAAGAACTGAGTGGCGGCAGATTCGCCGGCCGTCGCGCCTGGGTCAGGACCGCATCCAGCATCTCCGGAATCAGCCGTCCGGTATTGGTAATCTGGATACTCACGTGATACGAATCCACCAGTATCGGGTGCCCCCCGAATTGGAACACTGCGCCGCGGGCGAACGAGCAGTGCTTCTTCACCAGCTTGACGCCGGTTTTCCGGAGCTGGTCCAGGTAACTGTCGTGAGCGATGCGGCCGAGGGCCAGCACGACCCGCAGGTTGGGCAGCGCCAGCTCGCGGGTC
>JBDRBC010000299.1:0-2718 GCA_043823125.1 bacterium
GCCCGCCGGTTGGGCCTGAAGTGGCTGGACGAGCAGCAGGCCCACGCCGCACAGGGCGATCATGAAGAGTGTCGCTGCCCGAGCGGCGGTGATCGTCTGGAAATCGTTTCGGTCCCTGGTGCTGCAATTCGATAGTTCTCGGGAATACGAGCCATGCATTGCTTGCTCCTTCTGATCTGCGGTCGCAACGGGAACGTGTCGAGTAACACGGTATCCTGGGTTGACATGGTCGTTCTCGTGGAAGCTGTCAGGAGACACATCTCGAGCCATTATCATTGCTTCCCGTCGAATGTCACGCGAGATGGCCGCCTGAAAGTTCGCGACCTGCCGCCTCGTTAAGCTGAATATCTGCACTCTGGTTCCGACTGGCAAATAATGATGGACCGATTTCCCTCACCTCCCGATGCACTGGAGCCATCCTTGCAAAGCACACCCCCGACAGTTCGCTGTCGACAACAGAACGGGCGGGGTGGGGCGTCGGCCGACGGGGCCGGGCGGCAAGTTGCCGAAACGTTCCAGCATCGTGTGACACCAGGGCGGCGTGCCTGTCCCGAGTCGGTCCGGATCATCGCGAGCAACTTGTCTCGCAGCACGGCGGCGACATGATCCGGATTCCACGCGGCAGGTGCGCCCCACCCGGCTCGGCCAGCGTCTCCACACGGCGATCCCGCGTTCATCCGGACCGGGAAGCGCCGTTGGTCCGGAAAACCACTGAACGAGACGACGAGTGGCGTCACGAGTGCCTCGCAAAACGGTGGGCAACAAAACCGTGACGTGATACGAATAAGTGGTGCCCCTGAACATTCGTATGCCGTGGGTGGAAGCTGCGTTTGGAAGCCGCGATCGGAAACTGCTTTCGGATGCTGCAGTCGAATACCGTGGTCGAATACCGTGGTGGAATGCTGTGGTCGAATGCCACAGCCGCCTGCCGAACCGGTTGGCCCCCGCGGCCATGTCGTTATGGATCTGGATACCTATCCTGGGTTGTTTTCCGGGGGAATCACACCATGACCATCAGACCGTCTCTCGTATCTCGTCGTCTGTTCAAGATCGGCGCGAGTCGACGACCGCTGTCGCTCGTACCGCTGCTCTGGCTGTTGCTTGGCCTCTGTCCGGGCAGTGCCGGTTTCAGCGCGTCTCAGCCGGCTGATTTCGCGGCGACCGCGGCCGACACCAATCGCACCACGCCACCCGCGGAAGAGGTCATCCTCGATTTCACCGCACTGGACGATACGCTCCTCTTCGTGGACGTGGACAGTTCCCTCTGGGCGGGGCACGGCGTGTTGCTGGCCTTCGAGGACACCATCCCGTTCGCCGACGGCAGACTGGACACGTTGTTCGCCTCGGCGCCGCGGGTGAAGGTGAGCGAGGTGGTGCGCAGGATCGGCGAACGGATGGAGGCGGACCGGCTGCGCATGAAGGAGCACGCCTTCACCGGAGTGGTGAAGATCGTGGCCTACGACAACGACAAGGAAGGCGCGGAGCGCAAGTGGACCGCCTTCGAGGCGGTGGAGCGAAACCGGCTGTCGGGCGACGGCACCTATCAGACCGCCACCATCTGGACCCGCGAGAGCAAGTTCGAGGGGGACGAGCTGGACGAAGAGGAGATCGAGGACGAGGTGGAGACGGACTGGGGGGAGCTGAGCTCGTCCGTCACCCGCACCACGCCGTTCTCCCTGCACACCGGCGACGAGTTCAATTACAGCATTCTCGATCGCCGGCTGGTGGGTGCCAACGTAGTGTACAAGGTCCACTTCGAGCCCAAGAGCCAGTTCAAGGCGTTGCCGAGCGGTACGGTGTGGGTGGATTTCGGCGACTTCGTCATTCGCCGCGCCGAGCTGGAGATGACCGGTGCGGTGCCGATGCCCCTGGTGATCAAGGGCATCCCCGTCTACAAGTTCCGGCGGGTGCAGAAGGGCGACTACTGGGTCCTGGGCGATATCTATGCCCGGGTGGAGCTGCATCAGATCCCGCTGCTCGGTATTCCACGGGCCATCGAGGTCTACTATCAGACCAGTCGCCATGTGATCGACGGGACTGAATATCCGGACAACCCGGCCCAGGTCAGTGGGGAGGGCGAGTGATGCAAACCACGCGCACATGCGGTTACTGCCTGGTCCTCGCCCTGATGCTGGCGCCCGGAGCCATAATCGCCCAGCAGAGCTATTCGTTGATCGACTCCACTCGCACGGCGGTGGACAGCCTGGCGGCAGGCGGCGCGACTCCACAGGTGGACTGGATCACCCCGGAGGCGGCCCGGGATTCCCTCGATACCTTCTGGCAAGGGCTGGACGAGACCTGGCTCCAGCCGATGCCGGCTGAGATGCGAGGATTCAGTCTCGATCCGGCGGCCATCGATTCCATGACCGAGGTGGGAGACGAGGCGGTGGCGGAGCTGCTCGCCGGGAGCTTGTGGCGGGTCTCGTTCCAGCCGTTGAGCCGCAACACCTTCAATCGAGTGGAGGGGCATCGCCTCGGTGGCTCCATGCGACTGCAGATTCTGGGGCCGAACCGCCCCGAGTTGACCCTCGGGGCCGGTTACGGATTCGCCAGCAAGAAGATCGTGTACGACGGCGCCCTCGAGCTGCCGTTGCTCATTCAGCGCCCGCAATCGCTCACCGGACGGCCCACGGGCCGGCCGTGGCCAGGGCTGGCTTTTCGAGCGTCGGGGGGGCTGCAGGTGCAACGTTTCGCGGGGGATGACCGCGGGTTGCGGAC
>JBDRBC010000300.1:0-10857 GCA_043823125.1 bacterium
CCACATTGACTCTCTTCCGTACAGTCCGTAGTTTCAAGTAACATGTTCACCCCACCCTTGGTGGCTCCCTCCACCGGCAGAATCATGAACACCAGGCGTTGTCAGTCCCGCGTCACATATTACTTCCGGGCAATGAACGCCTTTAACCTCACGGCCGCCCCAGGTTCACTACCGCACCGGTCATACGTCACCATCGCCCGGGTTCACCAGTCACGGGAATACATGTTTTGTGATACCCCCACAGGCGAAAAGGACGGTTGACCATGTGTACCTTCAAGCGAATTCTCATTCTTTTATTACTCGGTAGTTCTCTGACCCTGTTTTTCGGTTGCGCCGGGCGCGACGACATGTTCCAGCTCACACCTGAATACCCATACGTTTTTCCCGACACCCCCGAGAAACTCATGGAAAACTTCGTTCAGGCCTACGGTGATCGCGATCTCGAGGCTTATTCCGAGCTATTACATGAAGATTTTACCTTTGTCTTCCAGCCTGCCGATGTCGAGAAGCTCCAGCTCGAGGGAGACAGCTACACCAAGGAGGACGAACTGGCGGTTGCGGCGAACATGTTCTCCGGTGAACCGGTAAAAAAGGCAGACGGCAGAATCCTGCCGGCCATCGACAGGATCGAATTCCTGAACTTCGAACCGCTGGGCGGGTGGGAGCCCTCGCCCGACCAGGCTTCCTTTCCGGGAACACTTCGTTGCCCGTACCGGGTCTCGCTCGCTATCCGGCGAGTCGGCGCTTCTTCCCTCGAGATCGAGGGCGTCTCGATTTTCCATGTCGTCAGCCGGGATGTCCGCGATGACGAAAAGCGATCGTACGCCTACTACCAGCTCGCGGGTTGGATCGATTGTACCCAGGGAAGTGAAGTCGAAACGGACTGAGGAACACCGACCAGAACCGGTCCTGTCTTCACGCCGGGACGGGACCGGATTCATCAAAGTGCGACTACGGCAACCGCAACTCTCCCGCCGGCAGTCCCGTGAACGTGCTCGAGCGGAGCTGGCGCCGTCGATCCAGCAACACTCCCACCAGATGTTCTCGCTGCAGGGGAAAAAGCTCCAGTCGCCAGGAGGTCAGCTCGGGCGGAGACGCCGTACGCTGGAGCAGATCCTGATACAGTCCCTGCAGATAGCCGGGCCAGGTGCCCCCCTGTCGCCGGAGATATCCACTGTCCGCCAGGGACAGGATCCTCTCCTGCCAGGTTGCCGACAACTCGGACCAGTGATTCACGGGAGGCGCCGTTTCAGCGGAAAACCTGTCGTGTCGTTCCCCGCAGGACAGGAACTGCCAGGCGACCCGCGCTCGCAGTTCGGCGAAGATTACCTCGTTCCAGGCGACCAGCTCCGCCAGGGTCATTTCACGTTCCAGGACGACGGGATAGACCGCGCGTAGAAAATCCGCCACCACACTGTCCGGGATCAGCGGTTCGGTTCCCGCCTGAGGTGCCGGCTCGGCCGGGTTCTCCCCGGCCGAAAAAACCGGCCGGTTGCCGAGAACGGTGATCTCCCGGCCACGCACATAACCCGGACCAACCCGCACGTGCTGGGTAATATTCTCAGGTACGAGCTGGACAAAAAAGGTGGCGGTGATCCCCATGCTGAGCGCCACGGCCCAGACGTTCGGACTCAATAAGTAGACCGTTGCCCAGTAAATCATACCGGCCAGACAGACGGCCATCACCACCGGATTGGGCCAGTGCACCATTGCGAACAAGACCGCACAACCGGTCACCCACCACCAGCGAAAAGCGGTCAGGCGACGCAGACGCGGCACCGGCAAGACCAGGAAGAGTAACATCTGACCGAGCGCGTACAGCGGATACATCACCAGGTTGTACGCCAGGGCGCCGCCACGCCACGTCCGGCCGGTCAACAACGCCCAGGCCGTGAAACCAACCACGATAACCAGGGTCGGCCAGAACAGCCGGCGCCCGGCGGCTCGGAATCCCGCTCTCCCGAGTCCAAGACCGATCCCACCCCGACCGCCGCGCGCGATGAGATACCCGGCCACGACGAGGAGCAGCAGACCGATTCCCGCCGTCTCCAGCCGGAAACCGCGGTCCGGCACGAAACCCCAGATGGCCGTGAACAGCAAGGGGTAATACAGCATCAACTCGACCAGCGGCCGCGCTACCTGCCGCCACCGGGCCAGCCGCCAGGTGACGAGACCCAGGATCAGGATCAAGCCGCCCAGTGCCGCCGGCAACCATCCGGGAGGTTGCATCGCCTGTCGCCACGGCAAGATAAACTGGAATTCCAGGGGGCTGTAACGCACGGTGGCCACGAAAAGGATCGTGGCCAGGTTGAGCAGGATCAGCAGCAGAACCAGCACGAGGCGGCGCACCTTTCAGTAGGACTCGACTACGTTCCCGCGGCAGGGTCGGCCTGCTGGTCCGGACGCCGGCAGCCGAGCCGGGTCAACCGTTCCAGACGCCCGGCGGCGGGATCGCGCAGGCCAGCCTCGGTCAGCCTCCAGGACCAGTTGCCCCGCTCCGATCCGGGCAGGTTCATCCTGCCGGCGGCATCGAGGCCGAGCACGTCTTGCATGGTGACGATGAACGTGTGCGCCACCGAGGTCATGCCGATCCGGATGAGATCCCAGTTGGGTTCCTCGATCTCGTGGCCCACGTACTCCGCCACCATCCGGCGCATCCCGGCATCGGTCTCGTTCTGCCACCATTCCACGGTGGTGGCGTTGTCGTGGGTTCCGGCATACACCACGCAGTTGCGTTGATGGGCGTGCGGCAAGAAGGTGTTGCGAGGATCGGTCCAGGCGAACTGGAGGACCCGCATGCCCGGTAACTCGAAATCGCCGCGGAGCTGCTCCACCGCCGGGGTGATGACACCGAGATCCTCGGCGATGATGGGCAGTACACCGAGAGACTCCCGGACGGCGGCAAAAAACGCCTCGCCCGGACCCGGGACCCACCGACCCTTGACGGCGGTCTTGGCGCCGGCCGCCACCTCCCAGTACGCATCGAACCCGCGGAAGTGATCGATGCGGACCAGATCGGTCTGCTCGAGACAGGTCCGGAGTCGCTTCACCCACCAGTCGTAGCCGTCCTGTTGCATCCGCTCCCAGCGATAGAGAGGATTTCCCCACAGCTGGCCCGTCTTGCTGAAATAATCCGGCGGGACCCCGGCCACCACGGTGGAATGGCCCTTCTCGTCGAGATGGAACAGCTCCCGGTTCGTCCAGACATCACTGCTGTCGTGGGCCACGAATATGGGCAGATCGCCGATGATACGAATGTTCTTGTCAGCGGCATACTGGCGCAGCCGCCGCCACTGGCTGGCAAATACCCACTGCAGGAACCGGTACCGGTCGACGCTGTCATTGCTCTTCTTGACCGCCTCGGTCACGGCATCGGCTTGACGCAAGGCCAGGCTGGCGGGCCACTGCACCCACGGCTTGCCGTCGTGTAACTCCTTGAGGGCAGCGAAGGCCGCCCAGTCTTCCAGCCAGCCGGACTGTTCCCGGCACCAGGTTTCGTAGATCGCCTGCTGCCGCTCATTCCCCTGGGTGCGGAACCGGGCATATGCAGCGGCGAACCGATCGTTCTTGAATTCGATGACCGGACCGTAATCCACCTGACTGTCCGGGAACGCCGGGGCGTCGGCCAGTTCCGCCTCGGTCAGCCACCCTTCGGCCACCAGCCCCTCCAGATCGATGAGCAGTGGATTGCCGGCAAAGGCGGAGAGGGTCTGGTACGGTGAATCGCCGTAGCTGGTGGGGCCGAGGGGCAAGATCTGCCAGAGGCTCTGACCAGCGGCTTCGAGCCAGTCCACAAACCGGAAGGCGGCTTCGCCCAGGTCGCCGATGCCGTGAGGACCGGGCAGCGACGTCGGATGCAGCAAGATCCCGCTGGCGCGGGGAAACAGCTCGGCAGTGGCGGTGGAGGCGGACCTGGTCATCAACGACACCTCGGATGGTGATTGGGGTTAGCGATCGGGATTGCGCGGCTGGTGTCGCCGCGGATTCCGAATGACGGACACACTGCTCCGCGCATCCACCCGCGGGATCCGCTCCAGCTTCCGGATGACGGTATACCCCTCATCCCCCGCGTAATGGAAGGAAATTTCCAGGGCCGACTGCTCCCCGACACTATAGGGACGCATGAACTCCTTGAAGGCCGCGCGATAGTCGTTGACCAGCGTGGGACAGTGCTCGGCGTACCACTCCCCGTACGGATCGGGAAAATCGGTGGTCCGCACCTCGCCGCCCTGGTTGGTCACCCGGGTCATCTGACCGAGGATCTCCATGCCGCGCCGGATGCGCAGACGCGGATCCTCCCCCGGTTTCGGATCGAAGATGAAGAACCAGCTCAGCAGCGAATGGCTCACCACGAGATCGAAGTAGTTGCTCGGGAACAGGATCCGCTGGGCGTCCATGGAGATCCGCCGCCGGTGAAAGACATCCACACATTCGGCGGAAAGCCCGGTCAGATCGAGCTCGGCGTAGGCCACGTCGATGGCCAGAGCGTCCACGTCGTACCGATCCGACATGATGTCCACGAATTCGGAGAGGCCGGCGCCCACGTCGAGCACCCTTTTGCCGGTGTATGCCCAGCCGAAACTCCCCTGGAAACCGAGATTACGCTTGTAGGTAGCGAAGTCGTTGCTGGTGAAATCGATGGCCGCGGGTTGCCCCTCCTGTCCCGGCAGCGACACCGAGAGGATGTCGTCGACGTATTCGCAGGTCTTCTCCGGTTGGGCGCCCAGGACGGGGGCGGCACAGAGACAGACGGCCAGCATCGATCCGATCACCTTGAAAAACCGCGAGTGGGGGATCGCCATGGGACTTCTTCTCCTGTGAAACTCCGGACTCGACTCCGGACAGAACTCCGGACAGAACTCGCGCAGTGAACGACCGACGAGGCGCCATCAGTCACACCGCAAGGGTGACGGGTGTCGATCAGCAGCCAGGTCGCTGTCGAGCCACCGGCCCGATACTATCACCCGGCGTTGCTGTCTGCCAGTATCGCAAACCATGAACTCGAACCAATCGTTTATCAGACGGATTGTATACCAGACAGACGGCGCTGTGTCCCCACCGGAACCGAGCGACATTTGCCTCTTATCGCAACATCGCCTACTATCACCAACAAACTTGTCACTGACAAACTTGGGAGCCACGTCGCCGTTTCATCTGTCGCGTCCCGGATCACCTCACACGAACTTCCGAAAATGACAATGATGCCTCACAGAAAACTGCCGGTCCAGCTCCTGCTCGTCGCTCTCCCCCTGATCCTGCTGCTCGGCATGGTAGGCTGCGGTGAAGACGCCACCGCGCCCCGCTTCGGCGAGGTGATCATCGAGGTCTTTCCCGACAGCTTGCCGATCCCCTGGACCCTGGTCTCCGGCAAGGCGATGTACAGCGGCGTCGGCGACACGACCCTCAGCTCCCTGTCCCCCGGCGACTACGAGCTGACCTGGGGCGGGCTCCTCGGGTATGTCTTGCCGAATCCGCCACGCGAGACCGAAACCGTGGCGGCCGGTGAGGCCATCGTCTTCCACACGGTCTATACCGAATTCACGCTGGGCGATTTCGTGGCGATCAACGCCGGCTCCTTCACCATGGGCGCGCCGCCCGGTGATAGCGTCGCCTTCGCCGACGAGCGGCCGCCGCATCCGGTGACCATCAGCCGGCCGTTCTGGCTGAAAAGCACCGAGGTCACTCAGGCCGAATATGGCGCCATCATGTGCGAGAATCCGAGCTACTGGCAGGGATGTGACGACTGCCCGGTGGAGCGGGTCAACTGGAACAGCGCACTGCTCTTCTGCAACACCCTTTCCGACTGGGCGGGGCTGGCTCCCGCCTACACCATCACGCCGGACACGGTGGTCTGGGATCGGAACGCACCCGGGTATCGACTCGCCAGTGAGGCCGAGTGGGAATACGCCTGCCGGGCGGGCAGCAGCAGCCGGTTTTACGCGGGCGATCACGATTCCATCCTGGCCGGCATCGGCTGGTACGCGGGCAATGCCCGCGGTTTTCCGCACCGTGTCGGCGAGAAGTCTCCCAACGACTGGGGACTGTACGACATGCACGGCAACGTCTTCGAACTGTGCTGGGACTGGTTCGCCAGTTATGATGACGGCGGTGTCACCGACCCTGCCGGGCCGGCCACCGGGCTGTTCCGCATTTCTCGTGGTGGTGGGTATCAGTTCGATCCCGACCGCTGCACCGCCACGGCGCGCGGCCTTAGCTCGCCCAGTGAAACCAGCCAGCAGCGCGGGCTCCGGATCGCACGCAACGACCAGCCGAAACATCACCCGAGGGAAGAGCAGTGAAGTCCTTTGGTCAGGTGATCATCTACGGCGCCGGCGCCATCGGCAGTTACCTCGGCGCCCGGCTTGTTACACCCACCGTGCTGGTGGCCCGGCCGGACCATGTGGCCGCCATCCGACGGGACGGTCTGTCCATTTCCGGCGCCGAGACCGATCGGGTGGCGGATGCCACCGAGATAGACCGGGGGGCGAAAGCCACCGAGACAGACCGGGTGGCCATCGCCGCCCAGACCATCTGTCCCGACCTCCAACCCCATAGCCTGATCCTGATCGCGGTCAAACTGAGTGACCTGGAGGCGGCCGCCGACGATCTGGCGCCCCGTTTATGCGACGACACCGAGGTGGCGGTCCTGTCCAACGGCCTCGATCCGGAACAGCGACTGGCCGAACGATTCCAGCGTCCGGTCACCCGGGTCATCGTCCAGCTCGGAGTCACCCTGGATGGACCGGGGGCGGTGACCTTCTGGGGCGGTGAACTGATGCTCGGTCCGGGTGACCGCGAGGATCGCTTGACGTCGCTGTTCGAGCAGAGCGGCTTCACGGTCAAACGCACGCGGGACTTGCAGCGCGTCGTGTGGCAAAAATTCGCGGTGAACTGCATCGCCAATCCGTTGAGCGCCTTGACCGGCCGCCGCAACTGCGACCTCGTCACCCCCGAACTGGCTGGCTTACGACGACTGGTCCTCGATGAGGTGCGGCTGCTGGCCGCCAGCGAGGGCGTGACCCTGGCCGACGATCTGCTGGAGCGCATCGACGCCATGCTGGCCGGCTCGCAGAACAAGACCTCCATGCTGCAGGACGTGCAACGCGGCCGCCGTACCGAGATCGACTACCTGAACGGCCTGGTGGCGAGGAAAGCGGCGGCGGCGGGACTGGAGGCGCCCATCAACTCCGGCCTGGCGGCTTTGGTCGAATTGCTGACCTCTTATCGGGATCCCACCACCAGCTGAAGCGAATCATCGCCCACCGGAGTCCGCCACCCCGAACATTCCCCAGCGGAATTTCAGCCCCAGGCCGAGCAGTAGATAAAACTGTACGTACTGGACCAGGAACGCCCAGGCGCCTTCGCCGATCTCGGCGTATCTCTTGAGTTGTTCGGGCTGGTAATAACTGGACATCGCGGCACCTCCACTTGACAAGGGAGTAATTCTTGTGGATAAGTATCCGGACCATAACAGTCCAAAAATCGACTGATCAGCCTGTAAGGTTGCAAGGGCGCGTTGGACACCACGGCACATGTTTCCGGCCTGGCGAGGGATAGCGACCGATGACGACCAACCACGACAATCTCAGCGATCCGGCCTTCGTGGCTCGCCTGCGGGCCCGCGACCCCGCAGCGCTGAAAACCGTGGTGGTCTCTTACCTTGATCAGATCTTCCGCGCCGCCCGCGGCGCCGGCCTCAACCAGCAACAGGCCGAGGACGTGACCCAGGAGACCTTCGCCACCTTCATCGAAACAGTCGCCCGATTCGAGGGTCGCTCACACGTCCGCACCTGGCTTTTCGGCATCCTCTACAACAAGATCTCCGAGGCCAGACGCGGTATCAAGAAAGAGACCCGCACCGAAGATATCGAGGAGATCGTGGAACAGCGGTTCGCCCCTTCAGGCGCCTGGGCGCGCCCCCCCCGCGCCACCGATCTGGAGCTGGAAGAGGACGAGATCCGGGCTCTCATCGATACCTGTCTCGAACTGGTGCCGGAAAAACAGCGCCTGGCTTTCATCATGCGCGAAGTGGAAGGCATCAGCAGCGAAGAAATCCGTAACACCCTGGATGTGACCGTCACTCACCTGGGGGTGATGCTCTACAGGGTCCGCAATCGTCTCCGGGAATGCCTGGAGAAATGGGGGGTCAAGAGGTAACCGATGTTAACGTGCCGCGAAGTCCATCGCCTGGTGGCGACTGGCGAAATCGAGAATGCCGGCCTGTGGCAGAAACTGTCGTTACGACTGCACCTGATGATGTGTGTCAACTGTCGTCGTTACGGCGCCCAGCTCGAGCAATTGTCCCACCTGGCCCGGACCGCCTTCGGTCCCCGTCCCGGTGACGAGGCCATCCTGGATCGGCTGCGGCATTCGATCCTGGCCGGGCTCCCGGACGCCGGCGGCGAAGGCGGCAGCAACGCCCCGGCTTGAGCTGACCCCACCATCGCCGAGGACCCGACGCGGATCAGGTCCGGATCGGTTTCCCCACCTGATTCCACCCGCTGTCCGCCGACCACTTGAAGACGTATCCTCAGTGCGCTACTATGCAGCCGTGTTGTACCGTCCACCCCATTATGCGGAGGCCTGTTGATGCCGGTCCGTACTCGCTTCTGTTTATTCGCCGTCCTGGTGACGGCTTGTCTCATCGTCGGCTGCTGTCCGCCTGCGTACTTGCGCCACGGCACCGGCCCGATCCGTATCGACAATCGTTTCAACCGGGGTCGCATCGCCATGAACGTGGGCCAGATCGTCCTGGTCTCCTTGCCGGCCAACGCGGCCGGCTACTGCTGGATGCTGGTGGAGAACCCGACGGACCTGCTGCGGCCGGAAGGCGAGACCGGCTTCTCCGTCCTGGAACCCGGGGAGGCGAGATTCGGCAGCACGCCCAGATTCGAGACCTTTCGTTTCGTCGCCCAGGGCACCGGGGAGACGTCCATCGAACTGTGGTGCCGCCATCCGGATAAACCAAACGAATTGCCGGCCAACACCTTCAACGTGACCATCGACATCCACGCCGATTAGGAGCCGTCCGCCATGTCCCTCGATCCCCAGCTCGAACCGTTACGTGACGCGCTGCTGGCCAGGAAAGGAACGGTGGAGGAGTTTCCCTTCGGGCCCGAGGCCATGGTCTTCAAGGTGGCGGGCAAGATGTTCGCACTCATCGCGTGGGAGGAGGACCCGCTGCGGATCTCCCTCAAGTGCGATCCGGAACGGGCTCTCGAGTTGCGGGAAGCCCACGACGCCATCATCCCTGGTTATCATTTCAACAAACGTCACTGGAACACCATCATGCTCGACCGCTCCCTCGCCGACGAGCTGGTGCACGAACTCATCGATCATTCTTACGATCTGGTGGTGGCCGGGCTGTCGCGAGCGCAACGTGATGCCCTGGGGGAAATTCAGCCATGATCTGACCTCGCCGGGTACGATATGGTGGGTCAGCGGTTAGCTCGTGCTGATGCGGTAGGGGGTCGGGCGGCCCCCTACCGGGACAAATGACTACTTGTACATGCTCTTGACGCCACCCCAGCTGATCGACTCGGTGTCGATGGGCGGCGGGCAGCTGCAGTTGATGCCGGCCACCGGGGTGTCGGGCCCGCCGGTGGACTGGTGCATGGGGATGAAGTTGAACAGATCGTCGCCGTCCGCGTAGACGATCTCTCCCGGCACGGTGGGCAGCGGGTGCGGCACGATGGAGAACCACCAGCAATCCATATTGATCACCAGGACGGTGATGGTCATCAGGTGGATGGCCGGCGCCCAGGGCAACGGCGTGGCCAGCCCGATCTGGAAGTTGGGTGGATCCAGGATGCTGCCGATCCAACCTATGGGCTGCCAGTTGACTATGAAGTTATACTCGGGATAGTTCTCGATCCGACATTCCCAACCGGCAACCCCCCCGGGAGCACTGGCGTTGGTCAGCAGGAGATACAGATCTCGCACGATCCCCATCGGTACCTGACTACAGTGTTCATCTCCCGCCAGATCGAAGTAGATGCCGACACCATCGTCATCCGGATCGATCTGGGCGAAAAGCGGGCAGGAGAACAACAGGATCGACAGGCAGACAAGGCAGGTGAGTAGCTTCATGGGTGTCCCCCTCCGGGCGAATGGAAAAGACAAACTGGCGACGGGATTTCGTGGAGATCTGGATCACCACCAAGATATGAACAAGTATATCACGGCGAATTCGTGAGGACGACGCCTAATTGCTCGAGGTCGACTCCAGTTGGGGGAGAACTTGCTGCGCGCGCCGGGCAAGCACGCTGCCGGGCGCCTGCTCGCCGGCCTGGCGCAGCAGGGCCGCCGCTTCATCCAGCTGTCCCTGCCCAAGCAGCAGAATACCGAGGTTGAACTTCGCCGTCGGCAGCTGCGGATCAGCCGCCAGCACCCGGCGCAGCTGCCGCTCCGCCTGGTCGAGCCGGCTTTCCCGGTACGCCACGATGGCGCTCAGCTGCAGCAATTCCCCGTCGTCCGGCGCCCACTGCAGGGCCTGCTCCAGAAACGCCCGGGCGTTGCTGAGCTGGCCGGCAGCCAGGTAGGCCGTGGCCAGCCAGGCGACGACCGTGACATTCTCGGGATGGTTCTCGGCGAGCTGATTCAGCTCCCGGATGGCGACGTTCAGATCGTGGTGAGAGGGGCTGGCGCCGGATCGGAACACGGGAAGATCGGCGGCGGGAAAGGCGGCCACCGCCGGTTCGAGCATACCGGAGCTGGCACCCTCGCTGAGCGCCACGGTGATGGCGGAGCGGGTGCCGTCCGGGATTTCGAGGTGCCGCGGTTGGGATGTCCAGACGAAGATCAGGACCGCCAGGGCCACCAGCGCCACGGCGGCCACGGGAACCGGAGCCAGTCGCA
>JBDRBC010000301.1:0-2153 GCA_043823125.1 bacterium
CAGGAGGTGGTGGATCTCGGTACTGTCGCCCCGCAGCTGGCGGCGGATTTCCTCCTGGAACTGACCGTGAACGCGGACGACGAAGTGGCCGAGGACGCCGTGTTCGCCGCCTGTCTGGCCGATGCGGAAGTCTGGCCGGAGCTCCTCGACCTGGCTCGTGATCGGCGATACGACGACGAGGTCCGCCAGTCGGCCATCGTCTGGCTGAGCCGATTCGCCGGCGAGAAGGTCACTACCGGCCTGGTCAAGCTCGTGGACGACGACGACGAGGATCTGGAAGTGCGCGAGACGGCCATCTTTGCCCTCTCCCAGCACAGCGGCGAAAACGCAGTACCACAACTCACCCGCATCGCTCTCGAGAACCCGCATCCCCAGTTGCGGGAACAGGCGCTTTTCTGGCTGGCCCAGAACGACGACCCGCGAGTGCTGGCGTTATTCGAGGAGATCCTGACCGGGGATTGAAAGGGTATCCCGGGTGCGAAACCATCTTCCGCATCCGGAAATGAATACTCATTCAAATGGCTTATTTTTAAATGAGTTACATGTACGAAATAATTCGTGTAACAACTGAATCTTTTTGAAGCGACTGACGTAGTATTTTCCCGTGACAGGACCAACGCGGCAGCTGTTCCCCACCCATACCCGCGGCTGCCTTACGCTGAGAATGGAGCAAGGCATGAGTGTGTGGATACGGCCGTTTCACGCGGCGGGGCTACTCCGTTCGACCCTGGCCCTGGCAACAGTGACATTGGCTGTCCTGACGGCGCCGGTTGCCGGATCCGCCCACGACGCCTTCGATCCCCAGGGGACAGGCAGCGACTATCCCGAGTCGGCCAACGGCCAGCGAACCGAGAAGCCGAGTATCCGGGCGAGCCGGGTCAACGACAGCGGCATCGAAGTGGACGGGATCCTGGATGACCTCATCTGGTCGGTCGCCGAGGCCGGCGGCGGTTTCATCCAGATCGATCCCGACCGGGGCGCCCAGCCGAGCGTGCAGACAGTGTTCAAGGTCGCCTACGACGACGACGCCATCTACTTCGGCGTGGCCTGCTACGAGGACGACATCAGCAAGACCACCAGCTCCCTCTGCCGCCGCGATCGCATCGACAACTCGGACCTCGTCAGTGTCTACATCGATCCGTATCACGACAAGACCACCGGCTACAACTTCCGGGTCAATCCCCATGGAGTGCTGGCGGACGCCTACATGTTCAACGACGGCGAGCGGGACTGGGACTGGGACGCGGTCTGGGAAGCGGAAACCTCCTCCGACGCCAAGGGGTGGTACGCGGAGATGCGGATCCCGTTCTCTTCCATCCGGTACCGGCCGACGGAGTCCATGACCTGGGGCTTCCAGATCTACCGCTACATGCACGGGCGCGGTGAGGACACCGGCTGGGTCTGCTGGGACCGCGAGACCACCGGATTCATCAGCCGCTTCGGCGAGTTGACCGACATCCGCGGCATCCGCCCGCCGCGCCAGCTCGAAATCTTGCCGTACTTCGTGGCCCGCGGCACCGATCCTTCCGCCCAGGGCGCCGACGATCAGTGGGACCAGTACCAGAACTTCGGCGCCGACATCAAATACGGGGTCACCGCCGATTTGACCCTGAACGCCACCGTACAACCCGACTTCGGCCAGGTGGAGGCCGATCCGGCTCTGCTCAACCTGTCGCCGTTCGAGACCTTCTACCAGGAAAAACGGCCGTTCTTCATCGAGGGCGCCCGCTTCTTCGAACATCCCCGGTTCAACCTCTTCTACTCGCGGCGTATCGGCACCGGCGACGCGTGCAGTCGTATCCGGGCGGCCGGCAAGCTCACCGGCAAGACCAGTAGCGGGATCAGCGTGGCGGCCCTTTTCGCCACCACCGACATCACCGAAGGGGGCCAGGCCTGGAACACCTTCAAGAGCGGCCGCGACCAGACCTACTACGGCATCGCCCGCTTCGGCAAGGAGTTCGCCGACGGCAACCACCGCGTCAACCTCATGCAGACGGCCGTACTCAGCAACGACGCGAGTTATTATGACGACGACGGCAATCTGATCTGGAACAACGACGCCTACACCACCGGTTTCGACTTCGACCTGAACTTCCAGGATCGATCCTATAACGTCTCGGGCTCTTTCGTCCGTTCCGCGGTGGATCCGGCCG
>JBDRBC010000302.1:0-2507 GCA_043823125.1 bacterium
ACCGTAGAACCGCTTTTCGGCGAGTTGCTGCGGCTCCATGGTGATCATGGGCGGCGGTGGGATCGCACCGCGGGGGATGCGGCCGAAGTACTGCTCTGCCAGCTCGATGGCCTGCTCGGGCTCGAAGTCGCCCACCAGTACGGCGCAGACGTTGTTGGGGGCGTAGTAATTGGCGTAGTAATCATCGGCATCGACCTTGGTGATGAACGGCAGGTCGCTGGCATACCCGATGACCGGCCAGCTGTACGGGCTGGCGTCCCAGAACATGGCGTCGAACGACTCCTGGAACTTGCCGAGCGGGGTCGATTCCACCCGCAGGCGCCGCTCCTCGTAGACCACGTCGCGCTCGGAGTAGAACTCCCGGAACACCGCGTTGAGCAGGCGGTCAGACTCGATCCAGTACCACAGCTCCAGCTTGTTGGTCGGCACCGACATGATGTAGAAGGTCATGTCCTCGCCGGTGAAGGCGTTGATACGGGAGGCGCCGTTGCGCTGCAGCACGAGGTTGAACTCGTTCTTCACCATGTTCTCGCGCTGCACCGTCACCAGGGAGTCGAACTCCGCCTCGAGCTGGCGATACCGTTCGGTCTTGGCCTCGGGGCTGGTCACGTCGTCGATCTCGCCTCGCCGTAGCCGGTCGCGCTGGGCTCGCATCTCGGCGCGCATCTGCTCCTGCAGCGCTTCCTGCTCGGCGATCAATCGCTCGTCGAGTTCGTAATCGCTGGTACCGATGGTTTTGGTGCCCTTGAACATCATGTGCTCGAACAGGTGCGAGATGCCGGTGATGCCGGGCCGCTCGTTGGCCGAGCCCACCTGCACTACCCAGCCGCAGGCCACTGTCGGCGACAGGTGGCGCGGCACGAGCAAGAATTTCATGCCGTTGGCCAGAATGTACTCCTGGACCTCGGATCCGGCGGACTCGCCTGGATCCGGTTCGGCCAGAACGGCGCCGGGCAGGCAGGTGATAAGCAGCGCAACGGTCACAATCAACGAGACCGGAGCCACCGCCAGCCACACCTGGCGAAGCCGTGAGGCGTGCATCGGGGTCATGTCCTCCTCCTGTGTTTTCAGGGATTGGCGATCCGGAGAGATCGGGGGGGAGTGTAGCAAACTATTGGGTAGGAACGTACCGAATTATCTGGTGAATCCCGTGTTGATCCCTCCGGAATGGCAGGGGTGGGAGTGACCCCACCCCTGAGAGTGTAGCGCAACACGGTGATCTTCCGCGTCATGTCCTCCCGCACATCCTGTCCCCGCACCCGCAGCCGGGCGATGTACTGCCCGCTGGCCACCTGTCGACCGTCGGCGCCGCGGCCGTCCCAGGCCACCAGATGATGACCGGTGTCGATCTCCGTCTTGAGCACGGTGCGCACCAGGTGACCGCGCAGGTCGTAGATCTCGAGCCGGACCCGGGCGCGGGTCGGCACCGCGTAGTTGAAGATCGCCGTGCCGGAGATGGGATTGGGCTGCGGCGGGGCGAAGCTGACCCGGGTCACGCGATCGGCGTCCAGGGCCGGATCGTCGCCGTCGCCGATTCCCGTGACCAGGTCCTCTGGACAATCGGAGCAGCCGGTCCGCTGGGGATCGTGGGCGTACATGGCCCAGCGCTGGTAGTCGGCGTTCGGCGGGGAGTGGATGTCGATCACGGCCATCTGCGACCGGGTCAGGAAAACGATCTCCGTGCTGCCGTCCAGGTCCAGGTCGCCGGAGGCGGCGCTCAGGTGGACCGCATCCGTGAACGGTTCGGGCCAGCCGTGGATGACCTGGCCGAAGTTGTCCCAAGCCCAGCCCTGGGTGTCCCGGGCGCCGAGGATCACGTCGGCGTAGTAGCCCTCCACCCGGTTGATGATGGGCGCGCCGAGAATCCACCAGCCGGTGCCGGTGTAAACCGGATAGCCGCTCTGTTCGCCGCCGTCGGCCCACAGTAGGTGGACCGTGTAGTACCGGCTGGCCACGGCGAGTTCCGGCTCCAGGCCGCCGAGGTTGCTGGCGATGGCGGCGCTGGTCAGGGGATAGCCGGCCACCGAGGCGAAGGGCCACCCGCCGGAGTAGTCGTTGCCCTCGTCGTCCAGCAGGTAGAGCTCGCCGAATTCGGTGGGAGCGAGTGCTTCCACGTCCCCGTCCAGGTCGAAATCGCCCAGGGTCACCGCGTCGGAGACATTGTCCGGCAGCTCGCGCTGGTACAGGTAAGGTGCCGGAGTGCGGCATGATGGCGTGGACGACGTTTCCGCCGGCCACCACCTCAGCCTGCTCGTCGCCGATGGCAGCCGGGAAGCCGATGAAGCCGCCGGAGACGCGTAACTGCCGAGGTGTGAGATGTGCCGTCCGGCGTAGTTCATGAAGTACACCCGGTTTCGCACGCAGGCGATGACCGACAGCGGGTAAGGGGCGGCGATGGCCCTGATGGAGACACCGACCGGATTGTCGTAGCCGTTGTTCCAGGGCCACCCCGGCAGGATCTGGCCCTCGTTGTCGTAGGCATACACCTGGCCATGATCGTTTCCGTG
>JBDRBC010000303.1:0-2729 GCA_043823125.1 bacterium
CGGTACTCCTGTGGAGGTAGGGGCCTACCATGACCTCAACAACCCCCGACCAGATCTCCGGCCTCGCGATTTCCGGTGATCGTGCCTATGCCGCCTGGGGAACCGATGGACTGATCGTCATCAACATCAGGAACCCACTCAATCCCTGGTTCGAGATGCGGTGCACCACAGGTGGGCACGCCAACGAACTGGCCCTGGCCGGTGATTATGCCTACCTGGCCGATGGCGCGGGCGGACTGCGTTGCGTCCATATCTCGCAACGAGCCCTGAACATCACTGATGACTTGGGGCAGTCCCTGTCGTTCGAGCAGTCCGTCTACCCGGTGCAGCAGGTGAGGCTGAAGCCGACCGCGATCGATTATGTCGGCTTTTCATTCAGTGCCGATGGCGGCGTGAACTGGCAATACACCCTCGAAAACGACACGTGGTATTCCCTCGTCAATCCGGGCGGGGATTTGCTCTGGCGCGCCACGTTGTACTACTCTTTCCCACCCACCCCGCCCACCTGCTCGAGCCTGACCGTGGACTGGCTCTACGAGTTCCCGATCATCGATTCCATAGAAGATGTCGGCAATGATCAGGGAAGGCAGGTCAGCATCTCCTGGACGCGGAGCGCCTATGATTTTCTCGGCAGCTCTTCCCCCATCCACGAGTACGCCGTTTACCGAAAAATCGATGAGGGGCTCCCGTCCGGCAGTGGGTCAGTGGATCTTGGCAATGAGGTCCACGACTCCAGCGGGTCGGCGGAAAAGGCTCCAGGCGCGGCCTTGTATCCTCCAGGGGCCTGGCACTTCCTGATGACGGTTCCCGCGAGTACAGAGGAAACCTACGCCACGGTCGTTCCGACCCTCGCCGATTCCACTGTCTCGAGTGGAATGTATGCTTCCACCTTCTTCGTGCGGGCCCTGACGGCAACACCCGGTGTCCATTACGACGCACTGCCGGACAGCGGCTATTCAGTAGACAATCTGGCTCCCGGCGTGCCGGCGGGATTCACGGCGGCATATGGCAGCGGCGGCAACCAGCTCAGCTGGGAGGCCTCCCAGGACGACGACTTCCGGCACTTCAGCGTCTATCGCAGCAGCAGCCCGGAGGTACAACCAGCACCCGAGAATCTCGTCCACCAGACGATCGATAATTCCTGGCTGGATACCGACGGTATGAACCCGGCCTACTATCTGCTGACCGCGACGGATTTCTCCGGCAACGAAAGCGCTCCCGCCGAGGTCGACATCACCAGTTCGACGGCGCAAGATGAGGCGCCGCAGGTGTTTGCTCTGCACCAGAACACACCCAATCCGTTCAACCCCATGACCATGATTCATTACGACGTACCTGCCAGCGGCGGCACGGTCAGGATCGATGTCTTCGATCTTTCCGGCCGGCTGGTGAAGAACCTGATCAGGGAACCTCACGCTCCCGGCCGGTACTCCGTGGTCTGGAACGGGACAGACCGCAGTGGGAGATCGGTCGCCTCCGGCGCTTATTACTTCCGCTTGCAGGGTCCGGGATTCGACGAGACACGCAAGATGTTATTGGTCAGGTAATGAATTGAGCTCGGATTGATCTTCTGCATCAACCCTCGGTGGAGGTTTATGGATATGTCCAGCAACCGGAACAGTGTATCGAGTTCTCTCTCGACAAGACCGTTGCCTCGCAACCTGGGAGCGGTCGGCCTGGTCCTTGCCCTGCTGACGCTCCCCCTGTCGTTCACCCCCGCTCAGGCCGCCGGAAGTGAGAAGACCCAGCCGGTGATCGAGGATCTCGTCGTGGGCGTTTTCGGTAATCCCGAGTGGCTGGCGGTTGATGCCGCCGGTGGCAAGATCTACTACACGGACAGGCACCGGGCGAACATCGCGCGGTCGAATCTCGATGGGACGGGCGTGGAAGAGCTCGTGACAAGCGGGCTGGAAGAGCCGGCGGGGATCGACCTGGATGTTGCCGGTGGCAAGATGTACTGGGCGGACACTGACGCAAAAAAAATTCAGCGGTCGAACCTTGATGGCACCCAGGTCGAGGATATTGTCGCGAGTGGACTGAACTCAGCGCGTGACGTGGCACTTGATCTTACGGGGTCGAAAGTCTACTGGATCAATTCCGGCGCTCAGAAGATCCAGCGCGCGAATTTAGATGGCACAACGGTCGAAGATATCATCGTCGGTATCATCGGCATGAACGGGCTGGCCATCGATTCCGTCAACGGTAAGATCTACTGGACGGGCTCTACTGGCGCTGGGATCAAAAGAGCCGATCTCGACGGTTCCAATATCGAACAGGTCATCCCGGGTGATTGGAACTACGGCATCGCCGTTGATCCAGTAGGGGGCAAGATATACTGGGCTGGTACTACCCAGCTCTATCGTGCAAACCTGGACGGTACAGGCAGCGAGATCATTGTGTCGTCGATGTGGTATCGAGGCGTAGCCCTCGACGTGTCAGCGGGGAAAGTCTATTACGTCTCGCTTCCGGACGAGGCAATCATACGCGCCAACCTCGATGGCAGCTCCCAGGAAACGGTCCTGCAGAGCACGGTTCGTTATCCAACCGAGATCTCCGTGAATCCTGTCGACGGGATGATGTACTGGGCGGATGGCGCGTATGGAGTCCAGCGCGCCAACACGGACGGCACCGGCGTTGAGGCTCTTCTGCCCGCTGCGGATTGCCGGGGAATCGATGTCAATCCTCTCGAAGGGAAGATCTACTTTACCGATTACAGTCTTGATTCCGTG
>JBDRBC010000304.1:0-2288 GCA_043823125.1 bacterium
GTCCGTATTGATGGGAAGGCCGTCGACGGTCCACTGGACTACCCCGTTCGCGTCGATCCGCTGGGCATAGATGTCGGCTTGCGAGACACGGCTATCGCGCCAGACAATGATGGCGCCGCCAGCCGAGTCGGAAATGACCTGGTGTAGTTGCTGATCGTGTTCCTCGGTGCAGATGGGAACACCGTGCTGGGTCCAGAGCACGTTCCCGGCCGCGTCGACACGCCGGGCATAGAGGTCGTGGTTCACATCTCGCTCATCGTACCAGACGACAATCGCCCCCCCCACGCCATCGGTGGTGAGGCGAGGAGTGGTCGGATACGGATACAATCCCTGATCGGTACAGAGTTCGGCGCAGTCCGGCCCCCAGTAGGTGCCGGCAGCGGGTCCCGTACGCCCGGCCCGGATGGTGTGTTCGTCCGCTCCGTTTAATCCCACAAAACAGTATATGACCCCGCCAAACCCGTCGGATTCGATGTCCGCCGGCCCGTTCGCCAACCAGCTCGTTCTGGAGAGCGACACGCCATGAAACACCCACAAGCGGGCACCGTTGCCGCTGATCCGGTTGCCAAAAACGGCGTGGGGATCCGGGTGGGGACGGTCGCATTCCCAGGCGATGATGGCGCCCCCGGCCATATCGCTGGCGATGCAGGTATAGAAATCGTTTTCTTCGTGGGCGCCGACCGTGATGCCGTCGATCAACCAGTCGGCGTGGGCGACGGTGGCGATCGGGACGCTGAAGAGCAAAAGTGACAGGATGGTGAAAGTGGTCCGCATGACTGGTTCCCCCCAACCGCTGATTCCGGATATCCGGTCACGAACTGATCCAGTGCAATTTTGAAATTCTACTATACCACGCGGGGAGTCCGGATTTGGGAATATTATAAATGAAGCTGCTGGAGAGCCCTTGTGGCTTGCTACTTACAAAGTGGAGAGTATAATCGCCGCCAGCTTTCGAGGCTCTGGAATCTTGATCATAATCGTCAGTAGTAACAAAGAGCTACCTCGAGTAGCCGTGATCGGATGGAGGGTTCAAATGGCCGTGCTTTTTCGCCATACAAAGGAACTCGAAACACAGATAGACGGCTTTTTTGACGCGATCAGCGAGGGTGCCCTGGTTTTCAAGCAAGGCGTTGCCAGCTACCTCGACGGCGATAGGGAACAATTCGAGGAGCGGCTGGCCGCAGTCAGCACCCTGGAGAACGAGGCGGATAAGCTGCGCCGGTCCGTCGAGAATCAACTGTACCGCCATTCCCTGATTCCCGAACACCGTGGTGACGTACTCGGCCTGCTCGAGACCATGGATAACGTTATCGACTCGGCCAAGGATGCACTTTTACATTTTTCGGTCGAATCTCCCACGATACCCACGGCACTGAATCCTCACTTCCTCGAGCTGGCCAATACCGCGGCGGAGGCCACTGAAGCCGTGGTGCTGGCTGCCAGGGCCTTCTTCCATGACGTGCGGTCGGTCAGCAATCACCTGCACAAGGTCTACTTCCACGAGAAGGAAGCGGACAAGATCGCCGTCCGGCTCAGACGCGAGGCCTTTTCGGCCGAGCTGGATCTTTCCCACAAGATTCATCTGCGCGATTTCGCCGACCTCGTCGATACCGTGGCGGACATGGCCGAGGATGTCGCCGATCGGCTGACGATCTACTCGATCAAGCGATCACCGTAGAAGCAGAGGGTGGCCCGTGATTTTCATTTTTCTGTCCAGCGGCCTCTTCCTCGGCTGGTCCCTCGGCGCCAATGATGCGGCCAATGTATTCGGCACTGCTGTCGGAACTCGCATGCTTCGCTTCAGAACCGCGGCAGTCGTTTGCAGTTTCTTTGTCGTCATCGGTGCGGTCGATGGCGGAGCCGGCGTCACGAATACGCTTGGCAAGCTGGGCGAGGTGAACGCCCTGGCAGGATCGTTCATGGTCGCCCTGGCAGCGGCCATGACCGTTTTCGGGATGACCCGCCTGCGCCTTCCTGTTTCCACGTCACAGGCCATCGTCGGGGCCATCGTCGGCTGGAACCTGTTTTCCGGTTCCCTGACCGATTATCACTCTCTGCAAAAAATCGTTCTGACCTGGGTTTTGTGTCCAGTCCTCGCCGGAGTATTTGCCATCGCGCTGTTTTCGCTGTACCGGGCCTTCCTGAAAAGATCCAAGATTCATCTGCTGGAACAAGACATGTACACACGGTGGGGCCTTTTACTGGCCGGAGCCTTCGGCGCTTACAGCCTGGGTGCCAATAACATCGCAAACGTCATGGGGGTTTTCGTGCCGATGGCGCCCTTCGGT
>JBDRBC010000305.1:0-7269 GCA_043823125.1 bacterium
TCGGGCCAGTGCTTTGCCTGCGGCTTCCTTCAGACCACACCTCGCGGTGGTAGCCCTTGCCGATCAGCTAACAGTTCCCCCTGTCGGGTCTGTAGAGGACTTGCACCTCCAAGTGAGTGCGCCCTGCCGGGCGCACCAACAAAGGCGGCCGGACACACTAGTCCAGCCGCCTTCGTGATCTGGGGAAGTGATCATCCCCTCACGATAGCTAGATACTCAGAAAAACTGCCAATTCCATCTACTAGCGATACAGCTGCTTGACCTGGCCCCAGGACGAGTTCTCGGTCGGAATCGCTGCGCAGAGACCATCGGCCGAGAACAGGTTCGAGTAGCGATCCGACACGATCACTTGTTCATAGTGGCAGTGCGGAACAACGCCGAGCACCGTCTCCACTGGTAGTGGATCGGTGTTCAAGATGGTGACAGTGCAAACCAGCACCGGTTCCACGAAGTACCCGAACTGCGGTGAGGCGAACCCGAACTCGACGCCGCAACCATCGAAAGCACTCCCGATGGCGACTCCATCCGCAAAATTCTCACCCGCCACGGACAGCCGCGGATCCATGGGAATCTTGTAGGAAGTCCCGCCGACCAGATTCTCCCAGAAGATGATGACATAAAAGTCGATGGTGGTCATGGGCTGGAAGGTATAGTGCACGGACTCCGTGCCATCCAGGTCGAAATAGACGCCAACGGTGGCGCCCGACGGCGGATACTGCGCGAAAGACGACGAGGCCACCAACAGCAGGACTGCCACCAGCAAAACATGAGCTTTTCTCATGGAATCCACTCCCTTCAGATTTACGATTTGACTTGTGAGACGATGCAACACGGTCAGGGATGCTAGCCCAGAAAACTAATCTCAGCAGATTTCCCCCCTTGCTGATCTCGATTATGTGGCCACACCTGATGCGTGATATTTTCAGAAAGTCTCGTATGGCGTATTTGGAGATGATACCATACTTCAACAACCATTTCAACCATTGGCTCTCAGCATTCTCAGACACAAAATCGCTGGCCGGACCACAAGGCCCGGCCAGCGATAGGACGATACATGGGCAGAGAAAACCCGTGTCTCGTTTTACCGATACAGGTTCTTCAGCTCACCCCAGGTACTAAAGTCGTTCGGAATCACACCGCTGAGGCCTTCGGCATCGTACAGGGTGGAGTACCGGTCTGCAACAATAACGCTTGTGTAGTTGCAGTGCGGCAGCACCTGGAACACGGGCTCCCACGGCTCGGTGTGGATGTTCATCACGTTGATGGACATGACGTGCACCGGGTTACCCAGGAAACCGAACTGGGGTGTGGAGAAACCGAATTCGACACCACAGCCGTCCCACGGATCACCGATGTTCAGACCGTCGGCATAGGTGAAACCCGCCAGGGCCAGACGCGAATCGTTGAGTTCGGGAATGGCGAAGGACGCGCCACCGACCATGTTCTCCCAGAACACGACGACATGTAACGTAATGACCGTCGTGGGCTGGAACAGGTTGTAACCGGTCAGGACCGGAACGGTACCGGCTTCATCGAAGTAGATACCCACAGTCGGGGTCTGAGCGAGTACGGGAGTGCTCATGACAAACAGAGCAAGCAGAACACCAAAACAAGCCTTCTTCATTGTAATCCCTCTCTTCCGTTGGGAAAAAGATGCAAAAAACCGAGAGACAGGACACGATGTGGGGGTGCAAACCCCAAGGTGTGAAGTCAAGAAGCCGGCTACCACCTCCATGGACAAGCTGACAGGGCACCGCCAAGCGCGAAAAGAGTTCCCCTCTTTTCAGTCGTATTGCATATGATTGCTTAGAAAATGTTATCACACTTACATTTTAAAATCAACCCCATTGTTGAACCTGATTCAATACCGCGAAAATCGTCTCGACCAAACTGTTAACTTCTAAACTGAATGCAGAACCGGCAAACCAACCAGAGGAGAAATATCGATGGCGGGGAAGGGGCAGCGGGAGGAGAGCTGGCGGGAGCGACGAGACTCGAACTCGCGACCTCCGGCTTGACAGGCCGGCGTTCTAACCAAACTGAACTACGCCCCCGCCTCAGGAACTGTAGCTCCAAAATGAGCCAGCAATATAGTATTCGGCCCGAGAAGTGTCAACTACCACCAGGGCCTTCTGTGGCCAAGAACGGCCGCAAATCCTCGCACCGGATATCGAACAGCTCGTGAACCAGCCAGTCCCGCGGCAGCACCTGACGTAAAGATTTCCCCAGGGAAGGATGGCCCATCACCAGGCAATCACCGCTGCTCGCAATCGGATGATCCGCCAACCGTTCTCGGAGATACCCCGTGGGAAGATGCCGAAACGAAGTGACCAACAGGGTTTCCATGGACAGTACCGGATCTGCTGTGAGAATGGATCCCAGGGAATGAATCGATCGGTAAACAGTATTCAAGAGGGGATGCAGAACCCCAGCATCACCCCACCTATCCCCTGCTGTGGTATCGAGCCAGTAGAGATCCCCTCCCGGAGCGAGCGAAAACGGTGGCGATATCCTGCGGGCGAGCCGGTGGCGCACGGTCTCGAATACCTCGGGATCGGTTGGGTCAGCCGCGGGATCGAGAGTTGAGGAATCAGAGACGGAGGCGGGTGCGGTATTGGCGATCACACGGTCATCGTGAGCTGGCCAGGCGGGAAACGCGGACCACGGGATTCCCCGGCAGAGCAATCGATCACACCCAGCGTCGCAGAGTGCAGCAAACCATGCCGCCGGGAGTTGTGCCGGATCCAGCAGACCATCCGCGCCCGGAGCGGGCGTCTCGACGTCGAGTTGCCGCATGACGTCTGCCAGTGCACCCATGGTCACATCGTCCGCGTAGAGGGAACCCCTCCCGGGCCGCAGGAGCGAACGAGCTTCCGCCAGCAGGTCCGGATCCAGGGTCGCCGGTAAACGCAGATCGTTTGTGGTCACGGGTGGAGTCAGGTGACCAATCAAAAGCGACTCGGCTCCCGCCCGGATTCCCGCCACGAACGGTTCCGACAACCTGCCGTCTCCCCATTCCGCCAAGCCGGCGTGACTGTCGTGGGTTGACCCGCCATGTCCGGGCCAATGTTTCAGGCAAACCGCCACGCCACCGGCGAGCAGCCCGGTGACCGCCGCAACGACATGACGAGACACCAGCTCCATGGAACAACCAAAAGCCCGGGAGCCGATGACCGGATTGGTCGACTCGACCAGGACATCCGCACACGGCGCAAGCACTCGAGTAACTCCCACATCGCGCATGAGCTGTCCGCTCTGCCGATGTACCTCCAACGTCAACCGGGTATCGTCAAGGACACCGAGTCCAAACGCGGCTGGTGGACGCCCCAGAGCTGCCGCCAGAACCGATACCGCTCCCCCTTCATGATCGGCTACGATCTCCCCTGTCGCCGGCAAGACCGACCGCACCGAGGCCACGAGGTTCTCGAGTTGTCCCCGACCAATCACATTGCGAGCGAACAGTATCACCCCGGCAGGCCGATACTGCTGCAACCAGTTCTTTTCCGCCGACGTCAAGGCACGGCCTTCAAGGCCCACCACGAGACGGCTCGACAGCTCGGACAACTCCGGCAATACCGGTCCCCCTTCTGTGCCACTTCGGTCAATAAATAAACAGGTCAATAGACCTGATCGCTTGATCTATCTGTTGGCCTGGAGCGATTCGATCTGGCTGCCGGGGTAGTAGTGTTCGAGGATTTGTCGGCTGGAATACCCACGCCGAGCCATGCCGAGGGCGCCGTGCTGACACATGCCCACTCCGTGGCCGAAACCGGTGCCACGGGCGAGTACTTTTTGCGGTCGACCGTCCGCCGTGGTGGTGACCTCGAACTGACACAGCGCACTCCACAAAATTGCCGGAAATCCGCTCGTCGGTGGCAAGACCCAGCGCATGCGGTCACCACGCACATGATACACGCCGGCGTCAGTGGTCACCTCGAGCCGCGCCACCCGACCGCTGTGGGTCCGCTCGGTGACAGCAAGCGTGTGGAGCCGACCCGGTTGGCGGTAGTCGGCATCTGCAACTCGGGGAACGAAGACCCGGCCTGCCCAGGTCGCCCGGCCGCCCGCCCGCATGTACTCCACATAACTCGGCAAGGTCTCGGCAAGTGTTCGTTCCAGGGCGTCACCACTCCACTCCTCTTCCCACGCAAAACGGGGTGATTCGCTACAGAACGGCTCGCCATCGCCCAGGGCGTCATGGTGAGACCGCAGATACGGACGCGCCGGCCTCGGCCACACCTCCTCGACATTACTTGTCTTTCCACCACAAGTGGAACAGTAGAACGCCTCGATCTCCTCTCCCTGGAACCGCATGACCAGACCGGTGGTCCGGCGGATGGCTGCGTCACAGATGGCGTCTTCTCCGGATGCTCCGCGATAGACCTGATCCTGCACATCCGCCCAGAGATCGAATCCCAGATCAATCCGTGCAGCCAACCGAGCGAGGGTATAGGTGCGCGCCGCCACAGCCTGTGCTTCGACGGCGGCCAGCTCCGCCTCACCATGATGACCGATTTCCCACGGGACCACTCCCCGCAGATAGGTCTCCAGTTCGACGACATTCACAATGGTCAGCCCGCTCGCCGCAGGCAGAACCAGGATTTCGCCCCGGTACGGAGTGTCTTGCCAGCGCAGCAAGTGCCGGGGATCGACCGACTGGACGAATAACGCCGTCGCGTCGCCGCTCCGTCGGGCGGCAGACCAGCGAATTCGCCCCCCAGCTCGGCGAAGCGAGATCGTGTCGCCAGCTTCCAGGCGGGCAACTTGTCGCCGTTGGGCACCGACGAGCAGCACGCAGGCGCCGACGGTTTTTACTTCTGTCTGCTGGATGTCGACCACAAGTCCGATTCTGATCAGCAGAGGAGAACCGGGGTCCGAACGAGCGGGACCGTAGACCAGAGAACGGTTCTCAGTGTCTGGTCGGGATGGGTCGTGAGGATACAAACGCTTTCGCCCTCCGCAGCCCACGATCAGCAACAAGATCATGGCCCAGAGGGCGAAATGAAGTGATAGCCGTTGATCGGAAAGGAATCGGCAACCCAAACCAGCACCCCGAACTGAACATTCCCCAGAGCTGTGACCACGGCACCAACGGCAGCACCATACCACACTGTCAGACTCTGACCGAGAACCTATTCGTCTAACCCCTACCCGGCCGAGTGGTGAGCAAACAAGTACTTAACGCATCATCACCAGCCGCTGCATGTCACCCGCGATCTTGCCCGCTGGTGTGTTCAGCTCCACCCGATACAAGTACACCCCGTTGGCCAGTCGATCACCTTGTTCGTCACGACCGTCCCAGGCCACCAGTGCGCCATCCGGGGAAAACGCGTCGGGGGCTACCGGGAGCGAATGGACATGCCGGCCGGCCAGGGTATAGATCTGGATGTGGCCGGATGCCGAGGCGTCCTCACCAGTCCGGAACAGGAACCGGGTCTGGTCCACCATCGGGTTGGGATAGGCATACACCAGGCCGATTGAGAGCGGCACCTCTGCCGCTTGCCCCTCACCATATATCTCGGTCACATGGCCATCGATGGTCAATGAGATGTTCACGTCCTCACCGGTATTGCTGATCGGTGTGGCGGTGAAGGTGATGTCCAGCGTAAAATCGTCACGGCGCTCGAACTGGACATTGGACAGGGCCAGGTTCGCCCCGGTCAGTTGCATCTCCCAGGTCGGATCGAGCCAGGCGGCGGTGTGCACCTCGGCGACCAGATCCAGCGGCACGTCGAACAGGAACGGGATCTCGCCGTCCGCGACGGGTTGTCCATCGAGATAGATGGTGGCCGTTTGCGACAGCAGCAGGGTGAGCTGATATGCACTGTTCCCGTTGCTGCCGGTCCCCGTGTCATACACCTCGATGGATACGGTATGGTGGAACGGCGCGATGGGTAGATCGAGTTCATAGGTCACCCGCTGCCTGCTGTAGGCATTCTGCGACAACAGATCCGTCACCGGTGGCGAGGCGGCCAGCAGTCGACCGGCGCCAGCGGTCCCGGTCACTGGCGGACCTCCCGAGACGATAATGGCGAAGACCTGTTCATCACTCCCGGCCCGGTTGCTGGCCACCACTGTCACCGGGAAGGTGTCGGCGACGGCTGGCATCCAGCTGATGACACCGGTTTCCGAATCGATGGTCATGCCGTCCGGCGATTCAGCCAAGGCGAAGGCCGGCACGGGGAGCCCGGTGGCCTCCACATCGTAAGAGTACTCCTGGCCGATCCAGCCGACGGTCCGCGCCGTACTGCTGATGACCGGTGCGAACAGTTCCGTCACGAAACTCGACAGGTCGGCCCCGTCGGAACGGGTCAACACCAGACGGGTGCCGGCCTCGTCGGCGGCAATAACTTGCAGGGTCCGGGTATTGGACTCGTCCAGGGCGGCCAGCTCGTAATCGCCGGTCAAGGTGTCGCCGGACGCGTCCACCAGCCGGGTGGTGACCACCGGCGCTCCACAGTTCAGATTCAACAACGCATCGCCAAGCAGACTGTACTGGGCCACCATGCGGCGATACCGCGCATCGGGCGAAACGGCCTTGAGATCAGCTTCCGCCGCCCAGCACAGTTCGCCGAGCACCCAGCGCGACCGGATCTCAGCCCCGGAAACCGACGTGGTGGGCGGATCGAACACATAACGGTTCAGTTGCAGCTCGCTGAATCGTGCGTTCTCCGTGAGGTACTCGTAGCCACAGCTCCCGTAGGTCGCCACCGAACCGACCCTGTTCCGCACCAGCATCTTCTCGCCGATGGACGGCTCCACGACCTTGTTGCTCTTGACGGTGTTCTGGGCCCAATCCGAAACATGACACCCCATGCCGTAGAACACCCACGGCTTGTCGGTATTCGCCAGCACACTCAAGTCTCGTTTGTTGTACGGCTCGTCCCAGAGGACGTACTCGTGGGCCAGCAGCTTCGCGTTGGCGTGCCCCTGGTAGTGCACGAACAGCGCGCCTTCGCTGAGCACGTCGATCAAGGAACCCCAAGGATCGTTGTCACCGTAACGGTAATGGTCGCGGAAGGTGACGGTGTGGCGAAGTCTCTGGCCTGGTTCGAGATACGGATCCAGGTAGTCGGACACGAAGTAGCGGGTGGTGGTCAGACCGATATCGGCGAGGCTCTCCCACCAGGTGGCCATCAAATCCTCGCTGTTCTCGAAAGCCAGCTCGCTACTCTTCCATTCGCAGGTATCGGCAACGACATAACCGGAGCGGTAGGACCAAGCGTCATCGGCGAAGAATACGCCGCGGCGACGCCACTGCTGACCGGG
>JBDRBC010000306.1:0-3240 GCA_043823125.1 bacterium
CGCGGCATGAAAAAGGAAGACATCGAGCGCGGGATGGTAATCTGCAAGCCGAAGTCGGTGCATCCTCACACGAAGTTCGAGTGCGAGGTTTACGTGCTGACGAAGGAGGAGGGTGGCCGTCACACGCCGTTCTTCACCGGGTACCGTCCTCAGTTCTACTTCCGGACGACAGACGTGACTGGCAACGCCGATCTTCCCGAGGGCGTGGAGATGGTGATGCCGGGTGACAACATCAAGATGATGATCGAATTGATCACGCCGATCGCGATGGAAGAGGGCCTGCGGTTCGCCATCCGTGAGGGTGGTCGGACGGTTGGCGCCGGCGTCGTCGCCAAGATCATCGAGTAGTCTGTTTCGCCGGCGCCTGTTCAATTCGGCCAGACGCCAGCGACAACACTGTTACAGCGAAAGGCGAGCAGACGCCGCCTGGAAGCGGCGATGCTGGAGTAGCCATCGCGAAGGAGAAGTCGTGGCCAGACAGAAGATCAAGATCAGGTTGAGGGCCTACGAGGCTGCGGTGCTGGATCGATCTGCGCAGCTGATCGTCCAGACGGCGCTCAAGACGGGCGCGCTCGTGCGGGGGCCCATTCCCCTGCCGACCAAGAAGACCATTTACACCGTTTTGCGTTCACCACATGTGAACAAGAAGTCACGGGAACAGTTCGAGATGAGGATCCACAAGCGGTTGATCGAGATCGAGAACTCGACTCCGCAGACCACGGAGTTCCTCAAGAAGCTGACTCTCCCGGCCAGTGTTGACGTGGAGATCAAGGTCTGACCTCCCTCAACTGAGGGAATGGGCATAGAGGGAGTGACAATGTCCGGAATGATCGGATTGATCGGCAAGAAACTCGGCATGACCCGCCAGTTCGATGAGAACGGGCGCAGTATCCCGGTCACTGTCATCGAGGCTGGACCGTGTGTTGTGACGCAGGTCAAGACCGAGAACAGCGACGGCTACGATGCCGTGCAAATCGGATTCGGGCATCGCAAGCCCAAGAACACGCCGATGCCGCTGCAGGGACATTTCCGCAACGCGGGCACCACCCCGTTGCGCATCGTGCGGGAGTTCCGCCTGGACGAGGCGACGGAGCTGAAACTTGGCGACCAGATCGACCTGTCCATCCTGAGTGAACTGGCCAAGGTCGATGTGACCGGGACCACCAAGGGTCACGGCTTCTCGGGTGTGATCAAGCGGTGGAATCAGCACCGCGGACCGGCCAGCCACGGCAGCAAGAACGTCCGCATGTCCGGCTCCATCGGTATGCACACCAAACCCGGCCACGTGGTCAAGGGCAAGCACATGGCGGGGCAGTACGGCAACAAGCGCGAGACCAAGCGGAATCTGAAGATCGTCCTGATCGATCAGGAGCGGAATCTCCTGCTGGTCAAGGGAAGCGTCCCCGGCCATCGGAACGGGATCGTCTTCATCCGGCCCAGCCGGTAATCAAGTCAGAACCCGGACCGTGGGTCCGGGGGTGTCAGTCGGGAAGAATCACGAGGTAAGAAATGGCAACGGCAAACCTTTACAGCGGGACTGGCGAGACGATGGGCACGGTGGATCTCCCCGCGGCGCTTTTCGAGCAGCCGGTTCATCGGCAAGCCTTGCGGGAGGCGGTCCGGTGTTACCTCGCCAACCAGCGGCAGGGGACTCACGACACCAAGACACGAGCCGAAGTTTGCGGCTCCACCGCCAAGCTGTATCGCCAGAAGGGTACTGGCCGCGCCCGGGCCGGCAGTGTCAAGTCGCCCACCCGGGTCGGCGGCGGTCGCGCCTTCGGGCCGCATCCCCGCGATTACGGCTACAAGCTGCCGCGTAAGATCAAGCGTCTGGCTTTGATGTCGGCGCTCAGCGATCGCGCCCAGCACGAGCGAGTCTACGTGGTGGAGGATGTGGAGCTGGCGGCGCCCAAGACCGCGACCATGGTCAAGCTGCTGCAGACCATGGAGCTGCCGGGGCGGCACACCCTGTTCGTGGTGCCGGAGGGCTCGGACACCGTCTGGATGTCGCTGCGGAACATCAAGGGTGTGCGTGTGCTGCGCAGTCACGAACTTAACGCTTACACCATCCTCTGGGCGGACCATCTGGTCTTCACCCGGAATGCCCTGGCGGGCACCGAGGAGGTGTTCGGATCATGAAAGACCTGAGCAAGGTCATCGTCCGGCCGGTGATCACGGAGCGTGGGGCCGATCTGCGGGAAGCGAACAACCAGTACATCTTCGAGGTCGCGCCAGCGGCGAACAAGCACGAGATCAAGCAGGCTGTCGAGCATTTCTTCGGGGTCAAGGTTCTGCGAGTGCGGACCCAGAATTACCAGGGCAAGATCAAGAGTCTAGGCCGATTTTCCGGTAAGAGGGCCGACTGGAAGAAGGCCATCGTGACCCTTGCCGGTGAGGATACCATCGATCTCTTTGACATGGTCTAGCCTGGACCGCCGTAACGTGGCAACGCGTCGCGGCGCCGATAGGGAGTAGGATAGAGATGGGGATCAAGAAACTCAAGCCGGTCACGCCGACCCAGCGCTTCCGAACGGTCTCGGACTTCAGCGAGATCACCCGGTCCGAACCGGAGAAATCCCTGCTGGAGCCGCTGTCAAAGTCCGGCGGCAGAAATAACAACGGACGGATCACGGTCCGTCATCGCGGCGGTGGTCACAAGCGGCGGTATCGTCGGATCGATTTCAAGCGCAACAAGCTGGATATCCCGGCCAAGGTTGCCAGCATCGAATACGATCCCAACCGGAGCGCCCGCATCGCCTTGTTGCACTACGCCGACGGCGAGAAGCGATACATCATCTGGCCCCAGGGCTTGAAGGTCGGCGACCAGGTTCTGGCGGGTGAGAAGGTGCCGTTCAACGTCGGCAACGCGCTGCCGTTGCAGGCCATCCCGCTCGGTACCCTGGTGCACAACGTGGAGCTGAGTATCGGCAAGGGCGGCCAGATGGTGCGCAGCGCCGGTTCCTACGCTCAGTTGATGGCCAAGGACGGCAACCGGGTCACCTTGCGTCTGCCGAGCGGCGAGGTACGCATGGTGCACTGCAACTGCTTCGCCACCATCGGTGAGGTGGGCAATTCCGAGCACGAGAATATCGTTTCCGGCAAGGCGGGGCGGACCCGCTGGCTGGGACGCCGCCCCAAGGTGCGCGGCGTGGCCATGAACCCGGTGGACCACCCGCACGGCGGCGGCGAGGGCCGCACCTCTGGTGGGCGGCATCCGTGTACCCCGTGGGGTATACCGAC
>JBDRBC010000307.1:0-5393 GCA_043823125.1 bacterium
AGTATTTCGTAAGCCTGGCGGATCCGAACGAACCGCTCTTGCGCTTCGACGCGCAGCCGTGGATCGGTGCCGGCGGCCTCGTACATATCGGGATGGTATTGCCTCGCCAGCTCGTGATATCGCCGCTTCACGGCGTCCAGGGTGACCCCCGGGCGCAGGCCGAGCGCCTGGAGCGCGTTGTCCACGGCCGTCGGCAGTGTGGGCATCTGGAGTACCGGATCTTGGTGGCCGGCGTTGTGACGACTGCTGCTGTTGACGTTGTTGCACGCGTGAGGCCGGCTGGTCCCGGTGTGCGGCTGCGCACTGGGAGCACCCGGCCCCATCGCCTTCGGTGCGCTACCGCAGGCCTCGTCGGCAGCGGCGCCGAGGATGGCGCCGACGAAGCCGCCGACCGGCCCTCCAAAAATGAACCCGAGCAGGGCACCGACAGCCCAGCCGTCGGCCTCGTCGTCGGACATGTTGGTTCTCCTCGCCGCCCGCGTGGTGCGGGCGGCTTCTTCGCAGTACGGAATCGTTGTGGTGAGGATCGGCGCGGACTGCGCCTACTGGTGGGAGCCGCCCTCGACCTTCGGGACGAGGGTGACCACGTCGGACTCGCCCAGCGCGGTGTGGGCGCCGGCGCCGAGGCCGTTGACGCTGATGCTGTAGCCGTGGCGCGGGATCTGGTTGGAGTCGAGGGCCTCCTCGATGGAGCTCCCGGCGGGGACGTCGACGACGGTGGCGCTGTGACCGAGACGCAGAATCTTGACGTTCATGAAACACCTCCAAAAATGTTGTGGAACACGTGAACCGAAGATGTTCCGGTTCAAGATTCTTATTGCCCGAACTGTCGAGGTTTTCTAGGGATACGGAGAGCGCGGATGCTGAAGAAGTCCTAGGCGCTGTCTGGTCGGTAGTTGGCGGCGATATTGTTGCTCCATCGGTCCTTCACAGGGTTCTCCAGGACTCTTTCAATGGCGCTCTCCAGTGACTCATCGACTTTCCTTTTCTCGACACCAGATGCGAGTAGAAGAGCCGCAACGTCCTTCTGCGTCAAGAACGCTCCACGTCGGGGTGGCCGGTTTGAACGGAGCTTCAGGCAGAACTCGAGGAAGTCTGAATTCTCGTCTGGGAGGTCGATGTCATCAAGGTGTGACGACAGGTCGGTGATGTCGGCTTCCCATAAATCGATGACAGGGGTTCCAAGCAACTCTTCGAGTAGACCAGTCCGCCGAAAGTACTTCTCAGGGGGACCTGTACGCCCTTCCACAGTTTCCAGAGAACGTCGAAGAGAGATTGCGTAGTGCATGAGTTCGCGAATCACGGTGTCCAAGGCGTTTAGTGTGTCACCAAGCCGTTCCTGGACGTCCGGATCCATGATGGTCGCTACGTGCTTTTGAACATCAACGGCTTCTCCGCTTATGGTTCTTTCATGCTCGGTTGTCTGGCGCCTGTAGTAGTTGACTGTCGGGCCCTGGTCGTACTGCTCCAGGAACTGGATTGTGTGGTCGACCTGTTGCAACTCGGCTCTGAGTTCGTTGGTTGTGAACTCATAGGCGGGATCACTGACGATGTGACTTCGTGCGAACCAGTAGTTCTGAAAGGCAACTGTCAGCGCATGGGTGGGACCGCAGTTCCGCAGGTGCCACAGGCGAACCGGAATCAGTGGTACATGGTGCCGGCCATCGACGAGCACTACGGGGTCAAGTCGGTCACCTTCGTCGGCGGGTTCATACCCATGCGGCCAAGACATCGGCTCAAGCGGCTGCGCGTTCTTCTCGAGCCGCTTCAAGGAGAAGGGGTTGGAGACAGCGTCCAATTCGAGTGCGAGTCCGTACTTCTTGTTGAGCTGAACGAGTGTCTCGGCCTCGGACTCAGGTGCACTGGTGAGAGCGCTACCTCTGGAGTAGTTCGTTCGGTTCGAGCCCATCGGGTCACCTCCTGTAGACAATCTTTGGGTCGGAATCCTGGTCCCACACGGGTCCCAAGGATGCGTCAAATCGCCCAAAATGGGCAAGGTTGACAAGATCGTGATCCTAATGTATTCGAATAGATGCGAAACGGCAAGGGTGTTTAAGGTGCGCTCATAACCCGAAGGTCACAGGTTCAAGTCCTGTCCCCGCGACCAGTGTTTTCAAGGGGTTAGTCGTTTACGACTGGCCCCTTTTTTTGTCTGCGGGCAGGGTGCGGGCAGCCAGTTTCGCCGAACCCTTGTCTGGCTTGCCCACCTGCACACCCTTGAACCTTCCCTTCGGGCCATCGAGCAGGAGGGGATAACCACCCCGGATTTTCGGGGTTCGCCCCCCTGACATGAGGCCGTGATCCGCAAAAACCCATCCGGGGCCATGACCAGGGCTTTTGTGCCGTGTGCACTGACCGGGTTCCGAACCCGGTTCGCCAAACGGCCAGCGCTACGTCATGCAGGGATGGCTGCCGGAGTCCCGGTCAGAGACGATCTCGATCCCATGAAAGGCAAGTACGGGTAGAATCATGACAAACGGGAGCGGGAAATCGACGCAGTGGCTCGCTCGGCTGGAAAAATTTGGGTATCGCGTAGGGAAATACCTTTTTCCCAGCAGAGTTATAGGGGTATAGTCCCTTCCCACTGGCGAGCGGCCATCGGCTGATGCGACAGGGTCGACCGCCGTGAACCACTGACACATCGAACCTTTTCGCTCGGCGGGGCGTCAGTCCGGAGCGTTGATTTGAATGGGAGTGTTTACATGGGAGCCCTACTGTACGTTATCACCTACGCGTCACTGTTCGTGTTTCTCGTCGCGATCGCTGTTCGGTTTCGCCGGATCCAGAAGTACCCTCTGCACCTGCGGTGGGAGATCTACCCGGTCCCGCACGAAGGCGCCCGCGCCAAGCACGGGGGCTCCCGCCTCGAGGAGATCGACTGGTGGACGAAGGAGCACCGTCCGAGCCTGCTGGCGGAACTGAAGTTCATGCTGCCGGAGATGATCTTCCTGAAGGCGCTTTTCGAGCACAACCGAAAGCTGTGGTACCGCTCCTTCCCCTTTCACTTCGGGCTCTATCTGCTCGCCGGGTTCGCTGGCTTGCTGGTTCTGGGGGTCATCGTCGAATGGACGGGAACAACGGTCGGCTTGAGCGCCGGGGGGTTCGGCGCCCTGGTGGCGTGGGCGACGGTGATCGTCGGCCTGTCCGGCCTGGTGCTCGGGATCCTGGGCGCGCTCGGCCTCCTGGTTCTCCGTCTGACGGACGCCGATCTCAAGCCGTACACCAACGTCTCCCATGTCTTCAACCTGGTCTTCATCCTCCTCGCCCTGGCCCTGATGCTCGTGGCCTGGTCGACGGCTGACCGGGAGTTCCTTTACTTGCGGGGCTACGTCGCCAGCCTGCTGACCTTCAACCTGTCGGCCCCGGCGGGTGGTTCCACCCTGAGCGCGGCGGTGCTCCTGCTTTCGCTGCTGCTCGCCTATATCCCCCTCACCCATATGTCCCACTTCTTCGTGAAGTGGTTCACCTGGCACAAGATTCGCTGGGACGATGAGCCGAATGTCAGGGGTGGAAGGATCGAGGTCTTGATCCAGAAGGCCCTGCAGTCTCGGGTGAGCTGGTCCGCGGACCACATCCACGCCGACGGGAAGAAGAACTGGGCTGATATTGCTACCGAGGAGATCAAAGAGTGAAAGACAAAGGCGCAGCAAAGAAGAAGCAGTTTCGTCTCGAAGACATCAGCAAGGGCGATGGACAGTGGACGCACATCGAAAATGAAGACCTGATGGAGCTTCCTGCGCCTCTCGACCGGGCGGATGCGGAACCGGCCTGGCGCCCGATCTCCGAGGCGGCCCGGGCGAAATTTGAAACCGGGCTCGATGACACCCTCCTCCTGAACCTCCCCAAGCCGGCGAGCAAGGAGGAGGAAGAGGAGCTGGTCCGCAAGTTCCTGGAAGGTCTCGCCAAGTTGTTCACGGAAGAGGACAACTGGCCTTTCCTGATGCCCCTGATGTTGTCGATGGAGCACTGCGCGCAGTGCCAGACCTGCTCGGAGGCCTGCCACATCTACGAGGCGAGCGGCCACGACCCGGTGTACCGGCCCACGTGCCGGTCCGAAGTGCTCAGGCGGCTGTACCACAAGTACATCAAGCCCGGCGGCGCCATGACGAACAAGTGGCGCCATGGAGACATTGACCTGAACTGGCAGACCGTCGCGCGCCTGGCCGAGCTGAGCTACCGCTGCAACCTCTGCCGCCGCTGCGCCCAGACCTGCCCCATCGGCGTCGACAACGGACTGATCGCCCGCGAGATTCGCAAGCTGTTCAGCCAGGAGCTTGGCATCTACACCAAGGAGCTCCATGACAACGGGGCCGTTCTCCAGCTCAAGGTCGGCTCCTCGACAGGCATGAACGCTCTGGCCCTCAAAGACAACATGGAGTTCATCGATGAGGAGATGACGGAGAAGACGGGCCTCAAGATCGAGACGCCCTGGGACAAGGTGGGAGCCGACGTCCTGTTGATCCATAACGCCGGAGAGATCCTCGCCTGGCCGGATAACCCGGGGGCGTTCGCCGTCATTCTCGAGGCGGCCGGCATCAGCTGGACGCTCTCCAGCGAAGCAGTCGCCTACGATGGAATCAACTACGGTCTCTTCTACGACGACTTCATGCTGGCCAAGGTCGTGCTCAAGCACGCGGCGGCGGCGAAGAGGCTGGGCGTCAAGAAGATCGTCCTCGGGGAATGCGGCCACGCTCACAAGGCCCTGACGGTGATCGCCGACCGGGTCCTCACCGGGGATCTGAACATTCCCCGGGAGAGCGCCATGACGTTGCTGCGCGATATCGTCATGACGGACCGGCTGAAGCTCGATCCCTCCCGGAACGACTTTCCGGTGACGCTCCACGATCCTTGCAACCTGGTGCGGCTGATGGGCATCGTCGAGCCGCAGCGGGAGATCGTTCGGAAGATCTGCCCCCAGTTCCGGGAGATGACGCCGCACGGCGTGGACAATTACTGCTGCGGCGGCGGCAGCGGTTTCGCGATCCACTCGGGCCACAACTTCGAGGACTGGCGCTTCAAGATCTCCGGCCGCAAGAAGCTGGAACAGATCCTCAACGCCTTCTCGGATTGCATGGGCCCCGAGACGAACAAGTACGTCTGCGCGCCCTGCAGCAACTGCAAAGGCCAGATCCGGGACATGCTCAATTACTACGAGCTGTGGGACAAGCAACGGATCCTGTACGGCGGCCTCGTTGAACTCATTGTGAACGCCATGACGGACGTGGAGCCGGGGTTCATTGACTGGACGTGGAACTAGATGAACTCGGCTGAAGTGATGATACCCCCTGGCCGGTCCCCGACGCCGATCTCGGCGTTGCTCCTCCTCGAAGTGGCTCTACCACGTCTTCGTAGAAGCGCCTTGACCTCGACGCCGGTTCCTCGCCCAGGCCGCA
>JBDRBC010000308.1:0-3642 GCA_043823125.1 bacterium
CTCGGAGCACGGCCTGTGCATGCTGACACATTCACCGTACGCAGAGGACGAAGTACTCCGGCTGGAACTCAAGCTCCCCTCCCCGTGTGGTGAAGCCTCCACGGTGTTTTTCGAGGCTGTCGTGTGCTGGTGTGGCGTCGATACGAATCCGGATCTGTACGATATCGGCCTCAAGATACTCGATCCCGATGAGGCCACGATTGCCGCCTTCAACCGCATCATGCGGGTGTACTGCTTCTCGCAGTGATGGCCTGCTCGGCCGCCGTTTTTCCCGGAATTCTCCCTCCGCTCACGTTATCACCTCTGAAACGCGGAACTTGCACACGGTCCATCATGTACTGAATAATTAACTGAACCCATGGCACTTCGGAGAAAGTTGGACACGACATGAATCAATCACGGAATATGATCATGTGTTTCACCTTGTGCTGTTGCTTGCTCTGCGGTGCGGCAGCCGCTGCGCTGGCGCAATCGCCGTCGGACGGGGCCAAGAGATATCAGACACGAAGCTGGGGCCTGGGAGTCGGAATTCCTTACGGGGGGATTGGCGTTCGAGGCGAGCTGGGGCTTGTGTCCGGTTTCGCTGCAACGGGCGGAATAGGCTATACGCTCTGGCCATCGGACCTTTTTCAAGAAAGTATCATGGCGGCGAACATCGGTCTGGTTTGGTACTTGCCGGATACCAACAAAATGTTACGCCCCAGGCTGGGAATGATCATCGGCGATAACCAGTGGCGTCGCGTAAACAGCTTCGAAGGCGAGACCCGGATCGCCGAGAGTGGTCTTTCATTGCTCACCGGGGTAGGAATTCGGATGTCCGGAAGATCTTCCTTCGATATCGATCTCCTGTACGCCTTCCAGAACGAAAAGGTCCGATCATCAGGGGCGCACTCCTCCGTCTGGCAGATCGCCGTTGGTTACAGATGGTGGTGGGAGAAGGCTGCTCCCGAACCAGGATCCACGGATAACCATCCCCGTTAACCAGACGGCGGGCTTTTTCGCCACGACGGGTCACGGCCTGGTATAGTGCGCTCTCATCGCCACGTCACCAGTCGGGAGCAGCGCTGAACCATGGATCTCGATCGACAGTATTTTGCGGAAATTCTGCCGGCCTTCATCCGGGGCCGCCTGGGCATTCCTGCACGCGACGAGGCGGAATTGCGGACCGCCGCTCGTTCAGTCTCGTTACGACTGGCCAAGTTCAAACGGTCGCGTTTGCTGCCGCGGGTGCAAAACGTTCTGGGGATCCTCCAGGTCCTCGCGCCGGACAGTCTGCTCGACATCGGCTCGGGACGGGGAGTTTTCCGTGGTAAACAGATCCAACAAGAGCGGCGTCTCTTCGATCGGTTATTCGACGACGCGTAGTGACACGATCTTCAGAAAAGATGAACAATCCGAAAGAGGGCAGTCATGACAATCCGAATCGTGGCGGCATGTATCACCTTGATCTATTTTCCCTGCCTGGCCAGTGGCATTCAACCGTGTCAAACACAGGAGGTCAAGGCAGATATGGAAAACACCTCCCTCGTCCCGGGACAGATCGAATTCGCCCTGGATCTCTACCGGCAGCTCAGCCAGGATCCGGGGAACCTCTTCTTTTCACCGTTCAGCCTCACGACCGCTCTGGCCATGACCTACGCCGGCGCCCGGGGTGACACCGAGGGGGAGATGGCCGCGACAATGCATTTTCCCGCGGACCAGCAGGTGGTGCACGATAACCTGGCGGCCCTCCAGGCGGCGCTGATCCAGAACGAAAAGAATTCGACCTGCCGACTCGCCCTGGCCAACCGGCTCTGGGGTCAGCGTGGATTGTCCTTCCTGCCGGCATTCCTGCAGACAACCCGTGAGGCGTACGCTGCCGAGTTGACCACCCTCGACTTCGGTATCCAACCAGATGCAGCGCGCGCGACCATCAACGAGTGGGTGGCGTCCCGGACCGAGGATAAAATCCTGGACCTCCTGCAGCCCGGCGACATCGACACCGAGACCGTGCTGGTCCTGACCAACGCCATCTACTTCCACGCCCGGTGGGCCTTGACCTTCCCGGCAGAGCAGACCCGAGCGTTGCCGTTCCATATCTCGGCGACGGAACAGACCACAACCGAGATGATGAACGGCAGTGGAAAGTTCGCCTACGCCGGATTGCCGGAGATCGAGGTTCTCCAGCTTCCCTACGCCGGCCGGGAACTGGCGATGGTGATCATGCTGCCAAGAGAACTCGCGGGGCTGTCGGCCCTGGAGGCCAGCCTCAACCCGTTGCGACTACAGGAAATGCTGGATGGCCTGCGAGAACAGGAAATGGGTGTCCTCCTGCCCAGGTTCTCCCTGAACAGCCGCTTCGAACTTCAGGATGTTCTGCGAAAAATGGGCATGGTCAAGGCGTTCTCCGCCGAGGCCGATTTTTCCGGCATGACCGACCAGCGGGGGTTGTCCATCGATCGAGTCATCCACGAAGCCACCATCGAAGTGGATGAGCAGGGAACGGAAGCAGCGGCGGCCACGGCGGTGGTGCTGAAGCGGGGGCCGCGGCCGTTCCGTGCCGATCACCCGTTTCTGTTCTTGATCCGGGATCTGCGGACCGGGTGTGTGTTGTTCATGGGGCGGGTGGTGGAGCCAACGGCATCCTGAGTGTCTCAGCAGATCCTTCGCGGTGAATTGAACTCGCCAGGTATATCGACACAACCGAATATGTGACGGAGGTTTGGCTGAATCCAGATCCATTCTCTTGATTCTTATTACCGGCGTGAATTCCAGTACACCGCTACTTCTGCCGTAACCGCCAATGTCGGAGCCGATGTCGAACACAGCACAAAGCGGCAAGTTTCTTACCAGACGCCATTGAACATCATCATATAATCACACCTTACGTATTTGGATGTGAATTCAGTTGATGTCCTCATGCAACCAGCACATTTTGCATTGACAGCGTTCTTGGCTCCGACCTAACCTCACCTAAGGAAAGAGTTGAATCGTTTCCAGTTCAAGTTAACCAGCAAGACTCCACGACAGTGTCATCCGACGACGGAGGTTATTTTATGCGACAGCTAGTCGCGGCAATCATCGTGAGCAGTCTTGTGCTGTTGCCGCTCACTCAGGCAGTGGCCGAGCAGGAAAACCCGGAATCTCCCGATATGCTCCTGGCCTCCGGGGAGAAGGCTGATGTGAGCAACAGTATCGTACGGGTCCTTGTCGATGAAATATTTCGCCCAGGTGCATTTAACATCCTCGCGTACGACGGGCGATCACTTCTGTTCGTTCAGCCCAATGGATCTTCATTGACCCACATCAATGCATGGATTGATGGATATTATTACACTACACACCCTACCTATGTCATATTCCCAGTACAGGAGCTACAATTAACAACGCCGCCATATGAATCCGTGCCAGACACGACCATATCCTGCATATGGGAACAATCCGGCGTCTCCATAGAACAACGGCTTACACCCGTGCTATTCAGTGACGACAGCGGCGCAATATTCATTGAGTATGTCGCAACCAATAACGATTCGTCACCCCACAGTGTAGGTGTCCTGTTGTTCATGGACATCTACGTCACCAAAACAGATGCGCCACCACTCGCAACAGCGTCCGGCTACGTGGACCGGGAGTATGGTTGGGGACTGGGTTTTGACGATC
>JBDRBC010000309.1:0-3306 GCA_043823125.1 bacterium
ACCCCGCTGGTGCCGACCATCAAGTCCAACCTGACCGGCGCGGCCGACGGTGCGGTGAGCTGGACCACCGACGTCAAGACCCGGGGTGCGGTGCGGTACGGCTTCACCAGCGGCGACTACCACCAGATCGCCTACCCCAGCACGGCCGGCGGAGCGGACAAGGCGTTCGTGAAGTCGCACACGGTGCCGTTACTGGCAGCCGTGGCCGGCGTGCCGATCTACATCCGTCGCACGGACCTCACCGAGAACCGCCACTTTCATGCCGCGGTCGAGGAAACGGTGGTCTTCGCCGCCGTGCCCGACGCCCAGCCCACCCTGGCCTTCACCTCCATCGACGTGCAGTTCGGCGACTCCCACGTGCTGCGTCTGCCGAGCGAGGACAAGATACTCATCATCGACGCCGGCAACTGGTACGCCGGGCGGCGAGAAACCGCCCCCGAGCACGTCATGCTCTGGCTGGACGACCAGGGCATCGACACCATCCACTACGCGCTGGTCTCACATATCCATGGGGATCACTGGGGTGGGTTCCTGTACAACCGCGGCACGCCCGGCATCTTCGCCAGCTACGAGGTGGAGACCTTTCTCGACGTGCCCGCCGTCTCCGGCAACGAGGACGCGTACGACGACATCATCGCCGACGTGGCCAACCGCGGCATCACCCGGCAGATCATCGAACCCGGCATGACCGACGAGACCGATCCGGAGATCCTCGGCTGGGATCCCCTGGTGAACGTGATGGTGCTCAACGCCGGCAGCCAGCCGGCCTGGGCCGGCATGTCGTACAGCGGCGACCGGATCAACAACGACTCGGTGATGCTCAAGATCAGCTACGGTCTCGTGGACCTCATCACCGGCGGCGACTGCGAGGGGGAGGCCGAGACGAGGGTGCTGACCCACTACCGGAGCGCCCTGGACGGGGTGGAGTTCTACAAGGCGCACCACCACGGCCGGTACGACGGCAGTTCCCTCAATTTCGTCAACGCCATGTCACCGAGAGTGGCGTTGATCCCGGTGGCGTATTCCGCCTACAACGACGGGGTGGATGCGGCTGCCAGCGCCACCAGCCAGACCTTGAACCGGCTGGCGGCTGTCTGGGCGGATGTGTATCGTTTCGACGACGCCAGCCCGCTTGGTTACGAGAACGACAACCGAACTTTCTGGCACACGACACTGGTCACGGACGGTGTCAGCTACGAGATCCATATCACCGAATCGATCTGGGGCGGCCAGCCCTGATCGAGGAATTCCGGGCGACGACCGGACTGTCGCCCCCGAGGAGACGAGTCATGTTTGGAGCAAGGAACGACCGCCCCCTTCGCCGTTCCCAGCGTCACGCCGGCCTGCCGTTACTGGCCCTGACGGTCCTGACCTGTCTGTTCAGCGCCGGCGCCGCAGCCGCCACCGAGCCGGTCGAGACGGTCCAGCGTCTGCACCTGATCTGGACCAATGATATCCACGGTCACATCGCGTCGGAAGGCGCCCGGTTCATGAACCCTAACTTCCCGCCGCCGCTGGGTGGCGCGGCCTCGGCTGCCCGGTACGTCAAGACGGTGCGGGCCGCCGCCGCCGCCGCCGGAGAACTGGTGATGATGGTGGATGTGGGCGATTTCTACCAGGGGACCCCCATCGGCAACAAGTCGTTCGGTGAAGCCGTGGTGGATTACTTCAACTACATGTCGTACGACCTCGTCGTGCCGGGGAACCACGAGTTCGACCTGGGGCGCGATGTCGTGGCGAAGCTGGCCCAGCAAGCGCAGATGCCGTTCCTCGCCGCCAACCTGGTGGAGGAGAGTACGGGTGAGGTGGTGGAGTGGTGCCTGCCCACCCTGATGCTCGACAAGGGCGGGATCAAGATCGGCGTCGTCGGCATCATCACCCCCGGCACCGAGCACATGAGTTTCCCGGACAACATCGCCGGTCTGCAGTTCTTGCCCATGCCCGAGACCATTGCCCGCTACCGGGACGAGTTGCGGGCTGCGGGCGCCGACCTCATCTGCCTGGCCATCCACGAGGGATTGCCGTTCGACCCGGTGGAGGGCTGGGCCAATATCGCCACCACCCGCGAGGAGGCGGGGGAACAGGCCGGCGGCACCTACGGCCTGGCACAGGGTGAGGAGTACATCAACCTGATGGAGCTGGTGAACCTGGTGCCGGGCATCGACTTCGCCATCGGCGGCCATACTCATCGCGGTTACACTAAACCGTGGATCGATCCCCTCAACCACACCCTCTGCTTCGAGACTTTCGGCAACGGCTCCAGCCTCGGCCACGCCATCCTGAAATTCGATACCGGCACCCGGAGCCTCATCGGCTACGAGGCGCCGCACGACCGCGGCGTCATCATCACCCTGCACGAGGACGAGCTGTGGCCCGATGCCGAGATGGCCGAGCAGCTCCGGCCGTGGCTCGAAAAGACCGACGCCGAGATGAACCAGGTGGTGGGCCAGAGCGCCGTCAATCTGGGGCGCGGCGACGCCGGCAGCAATCTGGTGGGGAACCTGGTGACCGACGCCATGCGCAGTTACTTCGACGCCGATTTCGCCGTCCAGAATAACGGTGGCCTGCGCGCCGATATCTCCAGCGGGGACATCACTGCCCGCGATGTGTTCAGCGTTCTGCCGTTCGGCAATCAGTTGCTCGTGGTCAAGATGAACGGCGCCATGTTGCGACGGATCGTGGAGCGCAAGGTCTCGGGGAGCAGCGGCGGTATCTGCATCTCCGGCGCCGAGATGAGCTTCGACACCTCACGGCAGGATTACGATCGCGTAGTCAAGTTCGAGGTGGGCGGCCAGCCGCTGGACCTCGAGCGGACCTACCGGGTGGTGCTGACCAACTACCTCATGGAGGGGAACAGCGGGCTCGATTTCCTGACCGCCGTCCCGGAGACCGACATCGAATTGACCCAGATCACCACCGCCGAGGCGGTGGAGCACTACCTGCGCGAGAACAGTCCGGTGCGGCCGCGTATCGATCAGCGCTGGCTCGATGATCGCGGCGCCCATCAGGCGCCGTATCTGGCTGCGCCGTACCTGCCGGATTTGCAACAATAGCCTGACCCGCCTGGCGAATCCGGCTTTTCTGAAAGCTTCCGCGATTAGTTTTGCTTATCTGCTCAAGCGCGTCATTTCCCGTCCGAAAGTAGAGGAAATGGCGCGCTTGTTTCGAGCAGATGGCCACATTAAACGACCGCGCGACGGCGGCCGGGGGGTCCGACCAAGGAAGGGTGGAGACGGACACGTGATTCAACTCAAGATGGACAGCAGAAACGAGCAGCTCGATCGCTTTGCCGCACGCATGAACAAG
>JBDRBC010000310.1:0-7109 GCA_043823125.1 bacterium
CACCCGCCCGTCAGCGTCGAGCACGAGGACCAGATCCCAGTCGTCAGCGCCGAGTTCGAGGCGCCCGGGGCCGACGATGCCGATGGAGGCGCCCGCGCTCGCAGATTCGAACCCCAGGTGCGCCTCCTGCCCAAAGAGTTGTGGCGGAAGTATCCCGCCGAGCGGCAGGCCGAGTCGCGGCCGGATGATCTGCACCACGAACGACGGGCCCGACGAGGACCCCGGGACGATGGTGGCGACCGGACGGTCCGGCCGATACACGCCGAGAGAAAAGCTGACGACGAATACAAAGCCGGCCAGCAGCCCCAGCGAGAGGAGGATCCGTGGCGGTTTGGGGTCTTGTGTCATGAGTCGCTCATCGTTCTTGTCCGCCTAGACATAATGACTTCCCCCAAGTAGCGGCTGACCCCCGGCTTTATCGCGGGTTAGCCTGTGAAGACCAGAGCCACATGTGTGAAGCTCTTAACCATCACACACACCGGGAGGTCAGCCGTGTCGCAGTCTACCACAAAGCTCTTCGTCGGTCTCGATGTTCACAAAGATTCCATCACCGCCGCCTATGTTCCGGACAGACGCGATGCCGAGGTCATCTCGCTCGGCGATATCGGCACCCGGCAGTGCGACATCGACAAGCTGCGACGGAAGCTCCTCTCTCGGTGCCGCGATCTGGTGTTCGTCTACGAGGCGGGCCCTTGTGGCTACTGGCTCTATCGGTACCTGACCAGGAAAGGGCATACCTGCCTGGTCGTCGCGCCATCGCTCATTCCCAGAAAGTCGGGCGATCGCGTGAAAACCGACCGACGCGACGCCGTCATGCTGGCTCGCACCATGCGGGCGGGCGATTTGACGCCGGTCTATGTCCCGAAGGTCGAGGACGAGGCCATCCGCGATCTCTGTCGAGCACGCGAGGACGCCAAGCAGGATCTCAAGTCCGCCAAGCTCCGACTCAAGTCGTTCCTGCTCAGACAGGATATTCGCTACGAAGGGCGGGCCAACTGGGGACCGGCACACCTGCGCTGGCTCGGCAACGTGGCCTGCCCGACACCGGCCCAGCAGATCGTTTTCCAGGAGTATGTCCGCGCCATCAATGAACGGCATGAGCGGGTCGGGCGGATCGAGGCTGAACTCCGGAGCCAGGTCGACGGCTGGCGCATGAAGCCGGTGGTCGTGGCCATCCAGGCGCTTCGGGGCGTGGCGTTCACCACCGCGGCGACACTCATCGCCGAACTCGGCGACATCACTCGCTTCGACAACCCCACGCAGCTGATGGGATACCTCGGACTCACGCCATCGGAGTACTCCAGTGGGCGGAAGCGCAAACTCGGCGGAATCACCAAGTCCGGCAACGGCCATGCTCGAAAGGCCCTGGTCGAAGGAGCCTGGGCCTATCGGTTCCCGGCACGGGTCAGTCGGCATCTGCAACGGAGGCTCGAGCTTGTTCCACAGCACATCCAGGACATCAGCTGGAAAGCGCAGGTCAGGCTGTGCAAGCGCCGCCGGAGAATGATCGCCCGAGGCAAGCACACCAACAAGGTGGCCGTGGCCATCGCCAGGGAGATGGCCGGGTTTATCTGGGACATCGCCAGACAGACCCCGCTGGAAAACGCGGTGGGATCGAACCCGTAGGAATCGGAAGACGACATTCGAGATGGAGGAGGCGCGGCCCCGGTTATGGTGCAACCCTCGAAAACGTTAAGAGCCTGAAATAGATGCTCGATCCTAGACCGAGGAAGGCGCCCGACGGACCAAAGCAAGGTGGTAACCAATCCACGGATATCAGCAGGATCAACCGTCGCGATTTGCTGGCTCCGTCTCCTCCGCCTAGTTCAACCGGGGTGAGAAACAGCGGGAAGGAAAGAACGATGATACGGTAATAACTTGACGGGGGAAATCATATCAACGGTCAGTCGTTCACCTGCGGCGCGCGTAGCGCGCTGTCAGGTGCAACGCCTTGTTAGGCCGCTGCACCTTTCTCTATCCCGGCACCAGCGCCAGGCACGCCCCGACCGGATCCTGAACAGCCGCATACGCGTACGCCCCATCCGTCCCCCGTGTCGCCTTGATGACCTTGCCCCCTTCCTCCTCCACGCGACGGAGACTTTCAGCGAGGTCGCCAACGGGAAGGTAGATCATCCAGACGGGCGGCAGACCCAGATTCACGCCGCGCGCATGACAGACGCCCGCCGCCGGGTTCCCATCGCCACCCAGCATGTTGTAGTCGGCGTAGCGCTCAGTCGCTTCCTCCATCGCGATGTCTTGCACCGACCAGCCAATGACCCGGCGATAGAAGTCACGCCTCGCCACGGCGTCGGAGACCGTCAGGTCGAGCCAGGAGATGCGACCCACACGCGCCGCGTCGCGCGATGCGGCGCCCTCGGTCGGGGGCGGCGCCTCAGCAGACTCGATCGGGACGATCCCGAACGCCGTGCCGTTCGGATCGAGCAGCACCGCCCACTGGCTCTTTCCGTCGTCGTCCTTGCCATGCATGAGCTCACGCCCACCCAGATCGAGCGCACGCTGCGCACTGGCCGCGACATCGGCGACCAAGATGTGCGGCATCCACTGGAGCGGAAGGTCGGCATGCTCCGCGGTGCGCGCGGCCAGGCCGATGATCGGCGTGCCCCGGTTGTTCATCAGATCTTCGCGCCAGAGCGGCTCGTCGCCCGTGCAGAGTACACGTGAGTAGAAGCGGAGTTCGCGTTCGTGCTCGGGAACGGCGATGTCGCCGCTGAGGACGCCGCCGACGCGTGGGACAAAGGGGTCACTCATGGTTTGCCTCCTAACTGACACCACGCTGGTTGACGCGTGAAGGTCATCTTGCCAGAGATCCTAGTTCAATGGGCTCACCATCGAGGCGATCCGGAGCCAGCCTAGACATAATGACTTCCCCCAAGTAGTGGCTGACCCCCGGCTTTATCGCGGGTTAGCCTGCGAAGACCAGAGCCACATGTGTGAAGCTCTTAACCGTCACACACACCGGGAGGTCAGCCATGTTGCAGTCTACCACAAAGCTCTTCGTCGGTCTCGATGTTCATAAAGGATTCCATCGCCGTCGCCTATGCTCCGGACAGACGCGGTGCCGAGGTCATCTCGCTCGGCGACATCGGCACCCGGCAAAGCGACATCGACAAGCTGCGACGGAAGCTCCTCTCTCGCTGCCGAGATCTGGTGTTCGTCTACGAGGCGGGCCCGTGTGGCTACTGGCTCTATCGGTACCTGACCAGAAAAGGGCATACCTGCCTGGTGGTTGCACCCTCGCTCATCCCCAGAAAGTCGGGTGATCGGGTGAAGACCGACCGCCGCGACGCCGTCATGCTGGCTCGCACCATGCGGGCGGGCGACTTGACGCCGGTCTATGTCCCGAAGGTCGAGGACGAGGCCATTCGCGATCTCAGCCGGGCTCGCGAGGATGCCAAGCAGGACCTGAAGTCCGCCAAGCTCCGGCTCAAGTCGTTCTTGCTCAGACAGGATATCCGCTACCCTGGGCGGGCCAACTGGGGGCCGGCTCACCTGCGCTGGCTCGGCAACGTAGCCTGCCCGACGCCGGCCCAGCAGATCGTCTTCCAGGAGTATGTCCGCGCCATCAATGAACGGCAGGAGCGGGTCGGACGCCTCGAGACCGAACTCCAAAGCCAGGTCGACGGCTGGCGCATGAAGCCGGTGGTCGTGGCCATCCAGGCGCTCCGGGGCGTGGCGTTCACCACCGCGGCGACACTCATTGCCGAACTGGGCGACATCACGCGCTTCGACAACCCCACCCAGCTGATGGGATACCTCGGACTCACGCCGTCGGAGTACTCCAGTGGGCCGAAACGCAAACTCGGCGGCATCACCAAGGCCGGCAACAGCCACGCTCGCAAGGCTCTGGTCGAGGGAGCCTGGGCCTATCGGTTCCCGGCACGGGTCAGTCGGCATCTGCAACACCGGCTCGAACTCGTTCCGCAGCACATCCAGGACATCAGCTGGAAAGCGCAGGTCAGACTGTGCGGGCGCCGCCGCAGGATGATCGCCCGCGGCAAGCACACCAACAAGGTGGCCGTGGCCATCGCCAGGGAGATGGCCGGGTTTATCTGGGACATCGCCAGACAGACGCCGCTGGAAAATGTGGTGGTATCGAACTCGTAGGAATCGGAAGCTTACATTCGAGATGGAGGAGGCGCAGCCCCGGTTATGGTGCAACCCTCGAAAACGTTAAGAGCCTGAAATAGATGCTCGATCCTAGACCGAGGAAGGCACCCGACGGACCAAAGCAAGGTGGTAACCAATCCACGGATATCAGCAGGATCAACCGTCGTGATTTGCTGGCTCCGTCTCCTCCGCCCAGTTCAAAAGGATCAGGAAAGGGCCGGAAGGGGAGAACGATGATACGGTAATAACTTGACGGGGGAAATCATATCAACGTTGGCTTCAGCTGCGAAGGCGGTTGGCGCAGGCCTGGCGAAAGCCAGGTGTGTGACAAGCGGCTTCGGCAGCTGGAAGCTGCTGTTCAAGTCAGCCGCTCCGCGGCAGCCCCCCATCCCCACTGAAAAATAATAGATACTCCTCCTGAGACCCTGAGCGCTAGCCCAGGCATTTGTACCACCAAACGGACAGGAGGAGTACCATGTCCAATCTTCATGATCGCATGATACACGACATGCAACTGCATGGCTACGCGGAACGCACCCGGGAAGCCTACGTCCGGACCGTCAGACAGCTCCAGCAGTTCTACGACCTGGCCCCAGAAGCGATCTCCGAGGACCAGCTCCGTGACTACTTCATCCACCGCAAGAACGTCTCCCGGTGGTCGGCAGCCACCATGAGGATCGCCTACAGTGGGATCAAGTTCTTCTACACCTACACCCTGAAGCGCGACTGGGGCACCCTGAAGCTGATCCGGGCCGAGAACGAGCGCAAGCTCCCGGTGGTGCTGACCATCGACGAGGTCCACTCGATTCTGCAGGCAGTGAACAGTCCGCACAACAAGGCCTACCTGACGGTTGTTTACTGCTGCGGGCTGCGCTTGCAAGAAGGGCTGCACCTGCAAGTCGCCGACATCGACGGCAAACGCCAGCTCATCCATATTCACCTGGGCAAAGGGGCCAAGGACCGCTACGTCCCCTTGCCCGACAGCACGCTCGCGGTGCTCAGAGATTATTGGAAAACCCACCGCAACGAACAATGGATATTCCCCAGGATCGGTCGTAGCAGGAAAGAGGGTCCCACGGCAACCGAACCGATGAACAAGGAAACCGTGCATGGAGCTCTGCGCCGGGTCCTGAAAACCCTGCCGGCCATCACCAAGCCGGTCCGGGTCCACACCTTTCGTCATTCCTACGCCACACATCTGCTGGAAGCCGGGGTCAACATCCGGCTGGTCCAGCAGTACCTCGGTCATTCCTCTCTGGCCAGCACCATGATCTACGCCCACGTCACCCGGGTCGGCCACCAGGATGCCTGCCAGCGCATCAATCGCCTGATGCAGGGGGTGCGGTCATGAGCGCCATCCAGGAGATCTTTCAGCGCTACGCAGGGCAGTATCTCGAGCGCCACGGGCATGCCATGCCCGCGGTCCACCGGAAAGTCATCGACGCCATCGACGGCTGTCGCAACGGCGACTGCGGCTCGGTTCTGTACAGTTGCCCGTCGTGCCGACTTGACCACGAGGTGCTCTGTTCGTGCGGCAACCGGCACTGTCCGACCTGTCAGAACGAGAAGGCCTCCCGGTGGTTGAGCAAGCAGCTGAACAACCTGCTGCCGTGCCACTACTTCCTGATCACGTTCACCGTGCCGCAGGAGTTGCGCCGCTTCATCAGATCGAACCAGCGAGTCGCCTACGGCGCCATGTTCGATGCCGCGGCCGGAGCGCTGAAAAAACTCGCCCGGGACCAGCGCTTCGTCGGCGCCGACCAGATCGGCTTCTTCGGCGTCTTGCACACCTGGGGCCGGATGCTCAACTACCATCCCCATATCCACTTCATCGTGCCGGCGGGAGGGTTGTCCAGCGACAGGAAGCTATGGCTGCGATCAAGACCGGACTTCTTCATCCGTGTCGAGCCGCTCTCGGTGGTCTACCGGGCCAAGTTCCGCGAGGCCATGGAAAAGGCCGGCCTCATCCAGGAGATCGATCCGGTTGTCTGGCGCCAGCGGTGGATCGTGAACTCCCAAGCCGTAGGCGATGGTGCCTCTTCGTTGAAATACCTGACCCCGTACGTGTTCCGCGTTGCCATCGCCAACAGTCGCATCGTCCACTTCGGAAATGGTCAAGTCACCTTCCGGTATCGTAAGTCCGGCAGTAATCGGTGGCGCACGACGTCGGTGGCCGCCATGGAGTTCATCCGTCGTTTTTTGCAGCATGTGTTGCCCGCCGGCCTGATGAAAATCAGGCACTATGGGTTTTTGAGCGCCACGGCCAAAACGCCGCTGCAGAGAATCCGGCAGATGATCTGTGCGCTGTACGAGATGGCCGCCGAACTGGTGGTCCCGGCGGTGAAACCGGAGCACGGAAGGAAAATGAAATGCCGCCGTTGTGGCCACCGGTTGCGCTGGCGGATGTTCTCGCACTGCACCATCAGAGCGGGGTGAAACGACTCTGTTGGTGGCGATAAATCTGTTCCCGTGGTGACCGGCGGTACGTTTTGGGTTGGCCGGCGGCAGTGGTATTGGTCTGCCTGTGGATAGAATTTTAGGCCTGATGTTGAAACGTGGGGGTGGCCAGGTGGCGGCCTGCGGCCGGAAACGGTACTGGTTACTTCTTCCGGCTGGGGATTTGCTGTCCTGACGTAGCGAGCGCGGCCTGGGTCCTGCGTACCTTTTCCCTTTGTATATAGTGTGCCGGGCTTCTTGAACTAGGGATTAGAACGTCAGCTGCGTGACGATCTAATCCTTGGTTGTTAGCGTGGCCTGTGCCTATTGTGTGCAGCTAAGGCATGCATGAGCAACCACAGGTCACGCTCTGTAAATGCAACATCATTGATACAGCTTTTCTTAGCCAACAATAGCTGTACTTGAGTTGGACAATTGTGATCAACAACGTTGCGCAGTATCTGAATTGCGAACTTCTCCTCATATTCAGTAGCGATTTGCGCTGATTCTCCACTTAACGTTCTCGAACCAATCGTAATTTGGCC
>JBDRBC010000311.1:0-18643 GCA_043823125.1 bacterium
CCACTCCCCGGATCAGGTGAAACCGGTCCGGGGAGTGGTATGTATGCCTGGACCCGGCACCTACGTAACCTCCGCTTCGCCCTTCCCAGGCAAAACCTGCACCGCCCGCCGGCGGATACGCGCCCAGAGGCGGTTGTAGGCCCACCCGAATCGGGTCATGATATAGTAGACTGCCGGCACAGCGCTGATGATCAGCACGGTGCTGCTAGCCAGGCCGCCGATGGACGACAGCGCCAGGTTCTCCCAGATGTCCTTGCCTTCGCTACTGTCGGTGATCTTGATCAGCAACGGCAGCAGACCGGCGATGGTGGTGCCACTGGTGAGAAGAATGGAGCGGAGCTGGATCCGGGTGCCGGTGCAGATGGCCTCCTTGAGCAGCTCCTTGCGGGCGATGCTCTGCAGCCGCCAGAGGTCGATGCCGCCGAGCCGCCGCTTGGTCGGTACCAGGGCCGCGGCGTATCTCCGTTCCGCCACCAGCTCGCGGATCTGGAGCCGGAAGCGATTGATGAGCAGGATGGCGTTGTTGACCACGATGCCGAACAGCAGCACCAGGCCGATCTTGGCCGACGAGTCGAAGGCCGAGTCGGTGGCCCAGAACAGGCCGAAGACGCCGCATAGCGCCATGGGGATGGCGAGCAGCACCAGGAGCGGCAGGGTGAAGCTCTCGAACAGCGCGGCCAGCGCCATGAAGATGAACAGGAGGGTTATCCACAGCATCTGCTGCATCTCCTCTGCCTCTTCCTCGGTCAGCATGTCGCCGCTGACGTCCTCGGCGGTGTAGCCGTACGGCAACTCGAAACCGGCGAGGATATCCTTGATGAATTTCTGCCGCATGCGATCGGTGCCGATGTACTCCCAGTTGATCTGCATGGTGTAACGCTGGTTCTCGCGATTGATTGAACCCACCACCTGCCGGGTATGCAGCGAGATGAGATCGGCGAGTTGTACCTCCTCGCCGGCGCTGGAGCGGATCACCTTGCTCATGATCTGCTCGTACTGGATCTCGTCGGAGTCGGCGAAGGCAAGCTGCAGCCGCTGATTCTCGCCCTCGAGGATCATGTTCCACGGTTCCTCGATGCCGAGCAGCCGGCGCAGGTACCCCATGACCTCGCCCACGCTGAGATGGTGTTCGGCCAGCTTGTCGCGGTGGATCAGCACGACGGTCTCGTCGGCGCCGGCCCTTTCGAACCGGTCACCGCTGGAGAGTCGCACGCTCCGCACCCGCCGGTTGCGCGAGAGCCGCGCCACGGCGCCGTCGCAGATCTGCTCGAGGGTCTTGCTGTTGTACCCGGTGATCTTGATGAGGGAGTTGTTCTGCTGGCCGCCCATGCCGCCCTTGAGGTACGGATCGCCGAAGCCGGCGATGTAGATGAACATGCCGCCGAGTTCTTCCGCCAGCAGGATGAGCTTGTTGCGGAACAGCTCCGGGTAGTGGGAGCGTAGCAGGTCCGGTTCGAACTCCATGCGCATGAAGGCCCAGTTCTCGCCGTTCCACGACTTCATGTGGATGCCCTCGGGAATGGGCAGGACCTCGGCCTCGAACAGCTTCATGGTTTCGCTGCTCAGCATCACGTCGGTGCCCACCGGCAACTCGATGTAGGCGCGAAGCTGCTCCTCGCTCCGGGCGCGCCAGAAACCGCCCTCGTGGATCTCGTTGTCGAAGACGTACCAGCCGCCGGCGAACAGGCCCAGCATCAGCAGCACCGGAAACCACCAGAAACGGAGGTGGAAGGCGGTGATCTGTTCCACGAAGCTGACGAACGCGCCCACGACGATGAGCAGGGCGAAGATGCCGCCCACCCAGGGCCAGTGATCCAGCAATTCGTCGAATCCAGTCAACGAACCGAACACGATGCAGCTCACGATGGCCAGACAGACCACCACCAGGCTCCAGCGCAACAGCTTTTTCCGGCCGGGCACCCCGTTCTCCTCGTCCAGCGCCGGGCTGTCCTGCATCTCCTTACGGGCCGGCCCGCGCAACGCCACCGGCACCCAGCAGAAGGCCACGAAGATGGAGGCGAGCATGGCGATGCCGACACTCACGGCCAGCGGCACGTAATACAGCGACAGCCGGCCGGACAGGAAGATGAACGAGAGGAACGCCACCACCGTGGTGAAGGTGGTGGCCAGAATCGGGAAGGCCACCTCCTGGGCGCCATTGATGAGGGCGTCCAGCGCGGTGCGGCCGTTCTGGCCCGTCAACCGTCGGTGGATGGCGTCCAGCACCAGGATGCTGTTATCCAGCAGCATGCCGAAGCAGACAGTGAGTCCGCTGATCGTGATGAAGTTCACCGAGATGCCGAAGAAGTAGAACATCGACAGGCAGATGACGATGGCCAGCAGGATGGAGAAGATCACAATGCCGGTGAGACGCACCCGGCGCAAGGCGATGGCCAGCAGCACGAACAGCAGCGCCAGGATGATGAGGGAACGGTACACCAGCTCGAGCAGCTTCTCCTCGAGTTCCTCGCCTTGATCCTCGTCGATCTCGAAGCTGACCGGAAACGGGACGTCCTCCGCGATGTCCGGGAGGGCTTGACGCAGAGCGCGGCTCACCGAAACGGCGTTCTGGCCGCTCCGCTTGCGGATGTTGGCCTGGATGACGTTCTCGCCGTTGATCCGCACGAACATGTCCGGATCCTCGAAGCTCTCTTCCAGGTCGGCCACGTGGGCCAGGGTCACCGACTGGCCGCCGATGTTGGCCAGGACGGTCTTGCGGAGCATGTCGAGGGTCACCGAGTCCTGCACGCTCACGGTAAACTCGCGGCCGGTGGCTCGTATCGCGCCGGCCGGTACGATGTTGTCCAGCGCCGAGATCCGGTTATAGATGCCGTCGGCGGTGAGGTTGTAGCGCTCCATCAACTTCAGGTCCAGCAGCACCTTCACGATGGGTCGGGCGCCGCCCTGCAGCACGGCGTCCGCCACGCCGGTCACGGCCATCAGCTTCGGCAGGATCCACGACTCGGCTTCCTCACGCAGCTGGTTGGCGTCCAGCGGTGAGATCAGACTGACCGAAAAGAAGTCGTCGGTCTGGAACTCCTCCGGCACGATGGGGATGATGACCGGCTGGGTGGCGTTGCTCGGCATGTTCATGCGCACCGCACCGAGCTGTTCCGACAGCTCCAGGCGGGCGAACTCGATGTCCACGTCCCGTCGGAATGACACGGTGATGCTGCTTCGCCCCGGCGAGGACCGCGACACCAGCTCCTCGATGCCGTGACACTTCCGCGCCGCTTCCTCGATGGGAATGGTGATGGAGCGCTGAATGGCGGCAGGCGAGGCGCCGTTCCAGGCGGTGAAGATGGAGAGGGACGGCAGATCGGTCTCCGGCATCGCCTCGATGTTGAGTCGCGGCAGGGCGTACGCCCCGCAGATGATCAAGGCGCAGAAGATCATCCAGGTGGCGACTGGATGGTTGACGCAAAAACGGATCATGACGGTTCTCCGGTTTGAGGAGGCACACCGTCGGGGGTGTCGTAGTGCCGATCCAGTCTGCGGTGCAGGATCTCGTACACGGACGGGGTCAGGAACAGGGTAAGCGCGGTGGCGATGGTCAACCCACCGATGATGGTGATGGCCAGCGGCCGCTGGATCTGCTCACCGGTGCCGATGCCGATGGCCATGGGCACCATGGCCAGCACCGTGGTCAGGGTGGTCATGATGATGGGACGGAACCGTAATTTACTCGCCTCGATAATCGCCTCCCGCCCCGCCATTCCGTCACCACGCAGTCGCCGGATGGTGGCCACCTTGACGATGGCGTCGTTCACAGAGATACCGAGCAAGGCGATCAGCCCGATCAGCGAGATGATGTTGAGGGAGTTGCCGGTGATCCAGAGGGTCAGGAAGGCGCCCATGATACCCACCGGCAGCACGGCCGAGATGATCAACGGATCGAGAAACGATTCGAACTGCGCCGCCAGGATCATGTAGACCAGCAGGCCCGAGAGCAGGAGCGCCCAGCCGAGATCCCGGAAGCTGCTGTTGATCTCTTCCTGTTCGCCGCCGGTGACGAACGCCACACCGGCCGGCAGCTCGGTCCGTTCCAGGAGGCTGTTCACGTCCAGCCAGATATCGTTCAGGCTGCGGCCGCTCACGTCACCACTGAGGGTGATCTGGCGTCGCTGGTTGCGGCGGACGATCTCGCGCACCGGCCGGCCCTCGGACTGGATAACGAAGGTGGCCAGCGGTACCGAGCGTCCGGGCGAGATGGTCACGGGGGAGGAGAGGACCTCCGGCAGATTGTAACGTTGATCGAGCGGTAGTCGGACGGCGATGTCGATGCGTTGTTCCACCTCGTTGAAGGTGGTGGCCACCACGCCCTGGATGCGCGCCCGCAGCTCCTGGGCGAGCAGGTCGGGTTCGAGACCGTAACGCAAGGCCTCTTCTCGATTAAGGGTGATCTCCACCGTGGGATTGCCCAGCACGCGGTCCATCTCCACGTCCTGCAGACCGTCAACCTCGCGTAGCAACGGCAGCAGTTCTTCGGCCACCTGCAGGGCGTGCTCCGGCTTTTCCGCCACCACACCCAGGGTGAAGGCCGCCTCGCCGCTGGCGAGGATCTCGCGCAGGCCGATGCCCTCGTCACGGAAGACGTACACGGCGCCGGTCAGCGGTTCGAGCTGTTCTTGCAGACGGGCCTTGACCCGTTCCATCTGTTCCCGGCTGTCCCGTCGCGGGTGCAGCAGCACCCGGATGCGCACCGTGTTGGCGGCGGTGTACTCCTTCAGGGCCGCCAAGGTGCGTTCGGTCTGGCCAACCTGGGCGTACACCCGGGAGATCTCGTCCATCTCGGACAGGAAGGCGGACAGTTCCGCCGCCGTCTCCTTGGTCTTTTCCAGAGGTGTCCCGGCCGGCAGTTCCAGGGCCATGGTGAAGTCGCCGCGGTTGCGATCGGGCATGAACGATTTGCGCATGTCGACCCCGACCCAGCCCGTCAGCAGCAGACCGATGACCAGCGCCACCAGGAAAAGTCCTTTGTGTTCCAGCGCCGACTCGAGGCTGCGGTGATACACATCGGCCAGGCTGCGGAACATACGGTCGGACAGCTTGAAGATGCCGCGTGGTTCCGGCGGCCTGGCGGACAGTATCCGGGCCGACAGCATGGGCTGCAGCAGCAGAGCGGCGAAGATGGAGACCAGCAGGGAGAAGGTCACCGTCAACGCCTGGTCGCGGAAGAACGCGCCCGCGATGCCCGGCACGGCGATGACCGGGAAAAACACCGCCACCGTGGTCAAGGTGGCCGCTACTACCGGCGAGGCCACTTCCTGGGCGCCGCGGGCGGCGACACTGGCCACGGATCTGTCCTGAGTACTGGTCCCGCTGTCTTTGTTCCCCTGGCCGAATGCGGCCTTCAAGTGCCGGTTGATGTTCTCCAGCACCACGATGGAGTTGTCCACGAGCATACCGGCGGCCAGGGACAGGCCGCCCAGGGACATGAGGTTCAGGTTCACCTTGGCGAAGTAGAGGAAGGCGAAGGTGGTGAAGATGGATACCGGTATGGCCAGCCCCACCACGGCGGGGCTACGAAAGTCCATCAGGAAGAAGAACAGGATGAAGAAGGCCAGGACGGCACCGTACAGCAAGGAGTCGCGCAGGCCCCGGAACGATTCCGCCACGAAGTCGGCGTCGCGGTAGACGAACTGGTGGGCGAAGTCGGGATACTCCTCTTCCAGGATGCCGAGGATGTGATCCACCTCCTCGGTGGCCTGGATGGTGTTGGCGCCCACCTCCTTGTAGAGGTGCATCGAAACCACCTCCTGATTACTCAGCAAGGTGGCGCCTTCGGGTTCCTTGGTGGTGTCCAGCACTTCGGCCAGATCACCGATGGTGATACCCGGACCGGCGGCCGGGATCTCGGTCTGACGGATTTCCTCCAGGCTCTCGAACTCGCCGAGGATACGGAGCGGCAGGTGGAGCGGCCCCTGGCGGATGCGGCCACCGGGGAAACTGATGTTGGCGATGAACAGGGCTCGGCGAATGTCTTCCATGGTCAGGCCGTACAGGCGCAGCTTGCCGAAATCGGGGCGCACCAGGATTTCTCGCTCGGCGCCGCCGATGACCTCGGCTTGGCTGATGCCCTGGATCTGTTCGATGGCCGGCTTGACGATCTCCCGGGCGAACTCGGTCATCTCTTCCAGCGGCTCGTCCCCTTCGAGCACCATGATGGCGATGGGGCGGGCGCCGGGATCCCAGCGCAGGATCAGCGGCCGGTCGGCGTCCTCGGGGAAATCCTCCCGGTACGAGACCCGGTCGATGGCTTCCCGCAGATGCAGGTTGGCGAAGTCCATCTCCGTGCCCCATTCGTACTGCACGGTGATGGTGGAGACCCCTTCGCGGGTACTCGAGATCACGCGCCGAACCCCGGCCAGACCCGTGACGATCTCCTCCAACGGCTGGGTCACCAGTCGGGTGAGATCGTCGGCCGGGGTATCGGCGTAGTTGGTGATGACGGTCAGGTTCGGATAGTTGATGGACGGCAGCAGATCAACCGGCAGCCGCTTCAGCGAGAGCGTCCCGATGAGTACGAGCCCCGCGAACAGCATCAGAATGGCCACCGGCCGGTTGACGGCGTTTTTGATGATCATTGGCTCGACCCCGCAGAGGCCACGGCGAAGTCCCAGCGGTCCGTCGGCGGGAGGGTCTTGCGAATATCGATCTTGGCCTCGTGGGCCAGGGTCAGATGGTCACTCACCACCACTTGCTCCCCGGGCGCCAGGGAACCGCCGCTGTGGACCTTGAGGATCTCGACCCAGCTGTCGTTCTTTAACCCGATGTCCACGTACAGCCACTGGGCGCGTTCGCCGTTGACCTTGAAGACCAGGGTGCGGTTGTCACGGGAAAGCACGGCGGCTTTCGGCACCTGCAGCTTGTCCGTGTAGATCCAGCCGGCGATCTCGGCCCGGACGAACATGCCGGGTCGATAGCGGTCGTCAGGGTTGTCGAAGCGGATGATCACCTGACAGGTGCGGCTGGTCTCGTCGAGCTGGGGACTGATGACGTCCACTTCGGTCTGCAGCGTGTCGCCGGTGGCGGGAATGGCCACGAGGGCCGGGCGCCCCCGCACGAGGTTGCCGAGGTCGGCCTCGAGCACGTTCACCACCGCCTCGAGCTGGCGGTTGTCGTAGATGGTGCAGATGGGGGAATTGACGCTGAGGATTTCGCCTTGCACTACCGACAAGCCCTGCACCATTCCGGGGAAGGGCGCCCGGATCTCGGTGTTCTCCAGGTTCAGCTTGGCGCGCTCCTCGGCCACGCGGGCGTCGGCCAGGCCGGTCCGTTGCTCGAACACCGTCTGGCGGAAGGCACCCTGATTCAGGGCCTCCAGCTCCAGCTCCAGCAGCTGGGCCTGGTATTCCTCACGGCTCAAGGTCCGGTTTCGTAACAGTTCGTCCAGCGCCCGCCTCCGTTCCACGAAACTGCTCAGAGCGGAGTCGTTCACCGAGAAGGTGTCGGCTTCGGCCGCCACCTGGGAGAGGGCCCGGAAATGCGCGTACCGCGCTTCTTCCAGGGCGAGGGCGTACTCGCGGGGATCGAATTGCGCCAGCAGTTGACCGGCGTGTACCCGGTCGCCGTCCTTGACCAGGACCTGCACCAGCTCGCCGCCGATCTTGGTGCGGATCACCACCGAACTCGGGGTGCGGATGGCGCCGTCGGCGTAGATCGGCATTACCAGCTCACCTTGCCGGACTGCCGCCACGTCGACCTTGATGGCCTTCTCAGTCTTCTCCGGTTTGCTCTCACTGCCGCTGGTGTCGGCCTCTGCGGCGGCCGTGCTGTCCGCCTCGCCGCTGTTTTCTGCGGCGTCACCGCCGCAGCCCGCCCCCACGAGGGCCAGGAGCAGCAGGATCGAGATCCAGAGCGCGAGCGACCGGAGATTACGGGGGCGGTGGGAGAACTCCACGTTCAAGCAACGATTCGTCATCGGAAACCTCTCGCTGGGCCGGTTCGCTGGGCCGGCTGTCCGCTAGCTGATTACTGGACGATGTCGAAACAGACGATCTCCAGGGGAGCCGGCTCGTCCGTCGCGTCTGCATCTCCAGAACTGACTCCCTGCATGGATTGATACGCATCCAGTGCGCCTGTCACCACCACCACTCGCCCGGCGGTGGGGAAATACATGTTGTCACGGCGGGGATCGGCCGGGCCGACCACCCGGACCTTGTGGAGGTAGTGACCGTCCGCGTCGAATTCGTCGACCACGGCCATGATACCGTCCGGCAGGTGCATCACGTCCTGACTGCTGGAAACCCACAACTTGCCGTCGGGGGTGATCTGCATGCCGAGGATATCGGCGGCGCTGTCCAGCAGCTCGACATCGCGGGGCGGCACTGGATAGTTGCGCCCGATGGCCACCAGGGTCGGCTTGTAATCTGCCTTGTCCTGATCACTCCGCTGGTAGCTCTTGTACTCTCGCTCGATGATCCGGTCCACGCTACCATCCGGCAGCAGCACCTGGATGGCGTACTCGTTACGTTCGGGGGCCAGGTATACCTTGCCGTCCCGGTCCACCGCCACCCGGCCGAACCAGATGAAGTCGATGCCGCTCTCTTGCATCACGAAGTCGCCGTAGGTGATGGGGTACTCCTTGCTGAGATAGCAGTTGAGCTCCTTCCCCTCGTTGTCGCAGCGGGAGAGATAGAGGGTCTGGTTCATGGATCCGGTCTGCTGATTGAAATTCATGTTGAAGCCGACCAGGTAGATATTGCCGCCACCGGTCATGGCCACGGAGAGCACGCCGAAGCGATTTTCGGCTTGATCGGTGCCGGTGAGATTGATGCTGCCCGCCGGGGTCCCATCGCGGCCGATCTTGACGATCTTGCCGGGAAACCCCTGCACGATACCGAGACTGCCGTCCGGCAGGAACAGCATATCGCCGGGACGTCTGGTCTCGCCCGGTCCGTCCCCTTCACGACTGAGGGTTGTAAGGTATTGACCATCGGGCGAGTAGACCTTGATCTCGGCGAGCTGGGTATCCAGGAAATAGAAGTTACCCTCGTCATCGGCCAGGACCTGCCCGATGGCGCCGAAGAAGATGTCGTCGTCTTCGCCGCCCACGCGCCACTTTTCCTCGAGGGTGAGGGTCACCTCGCCGTCACTCGGTTCGGTGCCGTTGCGAACGTGGACGATCCCATCGATCAGGATCTCCTCACCGGCCAGGAGTGGACTGGCGCCAGGTGTGGTGAAAGAAATTATCGTGAGCAGCAGTACCATCAACCCGAATTCTGACAACCATCGCCGGTGTCGGTTGAGGAGCCGATCGGTCTTCATGACAGCCATCCTTTGCCAAGCGGTTGAAAAATCACGGAAAGGGGGTTTTCATCTTCCAAGCTGTAGCACAAAACGCCCAGCAGGTCACTTGTCCATCTGGCCGGGATCGATACGGTGGCGTCGGGGTATTGCGTTCATGGCGGGACGCCGGGGCCCGGGTGGGATAAGTCACGTGCATCGAATCGTTTCCTTCGCTGGTGAGGAGCGCTGGACTGCCGTACCGTTTCGAGTAAGGCCAGGTCCCAATGCCTGCACGTACCCAGCGGGAGTAATGGATATTCCGTGAGGCGAGCCGGTCGTACTACGTTGCCTTCGGGATATGGTTGCTGGGATTTCCTCGACACATCTGATTTGGTGTCCGAGGGGGCTACGACGGCGTTGACGTCCTCCGAGCGGAGGATGTAAACTCTCACCACTAGCTCCCCTCGCGGGATGGATCCGATGCTGGTGACCTGCTACCGGTGCAACAACGGAATGTGGAAAGGAATTCGTCTATGAAGTGGAAGTATGCGTGTCCGAACTGCAAGGCGGTACTCAATCCCAACGTCAAGATCATCCTCAAGTCTCGACGCGGTAAACAGAGCGGTCTGATGCTCATCAGCTCTCGCCTGGGCAACTACCAGACCATCTGTGACGAGCAGTTCGGCGACAAGGTGCAAGAGGGACAGTTGGTCGAGTTTTCCTGCCCGGTCTGCGACGCGGTATTGACCTCTCCCGCCTCCAAGAAACTCGCCGAAATTCTCATGTACCGTGAGGGGGGCGACGTCAAGCGGATCCAGTTCAGTCGAGTCTACGGTGAAGAGGCCACGTTCATGATCGATGGCGACACCGTGGTCCCCTATGGCGAGGACGCCGCCGCTTACGACGAGGTCAACTTCTTCGGTTGCTGATGGCCCGGAAGCCGGTCATGGGGAAGCTACCGCGCGACCCACTCCTGGAGCAGCTGCACGATCAGGTCCTGGTCGAATCGAACCGGACCCGCGAGTTGATCCGGACTCAGCTCCACTTCCTGTAGTTGAAAACCAATTTCTGTCATGGCGGTGACCATATGTGCCGCCGGACTCGATTCCGCCCTGGCCGCCGGGAACCTGATCAAGGTGTACGGCAACGAATTCAGGCGATCCTCGAACAGGCTCGAGATCTCGTACAGCTTGCGCAGCGGCCAGAGATGGAAGCCATCCGCCGCCGCGAGCAGCACCCGCTTGCACCGTTCCGGATACAGCAGACTGATACGCAGAGCCGTGGCGCCGCCGCTGTCCAGTCCGACCAGCTGAACCGGCCCGGACTGGAATCGCGCTTGCGCCCAGTCGATGGCCTCGCGGGCGGCGAGGATGGCCAGCTCGCTGCGTTGCCCGGGCTGCACGTCCAATCGCGGCATCAGCACTACCAGATCCTCCTGATCCGCCAGCGCCTCACCCACCCGGGTGACGAACTGGGCGTCGGCCAGACCGGCGTCGGTGAGCAGGACCAGCAAGCGCTGGGGAACATCCAGCGTGAAACTCTCCGGCAGGTGGAGGGAAAACTGCACCGGATCGCCGTACGGATCCTCGCACGCCAGCACCGGACTGCTGTTGGCCGTCAATACCGACCCGGTCTGTTCGGCGTGCTGAACCATCAGCCCCAGTTCCACCAGCGTGGTGCTGATGGGGGAGGGGTCGTCGGCGGGGAAACGATTGTCGAGGGCCTCGGCGATGGCGTCGAGCCGTACGTCCAGGGCGAGCTGTTCGGACTCCGGCACCACCTGGCGGCGTTCGGCCAGGGTGGCCGGCCACTCGGAATCGTACCGCAAGAGCGCAGCCTCCCAGCCGAGTTCTTCACCAGAGGGCAAGATCACGGAGGCCACCAGTCGGAACGGTCCCACCGGCAAGGCGGAGAGATCGGCGGGCCGCTGCCAGACATTCCGTCCTGCCGTGATTTCGATCGCCTCGGCGCGCGCGCCGCCCTGCACTACCGACCGGCCGGAAATGTCCAGGACCTCCAACAGCAGTGTGCCGCTGCCCGCCGTCGGCGACCAGACCACCATATCCGTCACCAGCGGTTCGCTGCCGACCACGGCATCGGAGAGGCGGCCGCGCAGTTGCGGGGGCGATTCCGGACCGAGGGCCAGACCGACCCGAACGAAGCGACGCCACGGCGCCCCCCCGGATCCGATCAACGGATCGGCGACCAGTGAAACCCGTCGCCGCAGACCTTCCTCGTCCACCCGCAAGTAACAGATATTCAGGCCAAGGTTTTCCAGCAGCGGCGGCGCCAGCACGGCGCAGCTCCGCCACGGGATCCACATGGTGTAGCTGGCCGTATCACCGGTGGGGGAGAGCTTGATTTTCGGCGCCAGTTCGACGACCCGTTGCAGGGTCGGCACTCCGTGTCTGGCCACCACCGCGCCGCACGGGGAGCCGGCTTCGAGCCCGAAGCCGAACGAGAAGTGGTACTCGCTCTCGTAACCGCCATCGTCCGGCAACACCACCAGGTTCACGAGGAATCCGTCGCCGTTGTGCCACGGCAGTGGCCGGTCCCGAAAATCGGTGGCGGACACCTCGGCGGCGATCTCCAGACCGTCCTTGTCGAAACGAACCGTGGTCGTGACCTCGGGCCAGCTGTTGTCGCCGGCCGAGCCGTCGTTGGGTGTCAGGGTGAACTCGTCGCTCCAGCCCCCTTCGTCGAGGGAAAACGCTTGCGCCTCCAGATTCCCTAAGAGTCGTTCCCGGCAGGCGGCGAGCAGGGAGTCGAAGGGCACCGTCTGGTGAAACCGTTCGAGATCCGGATCCGCAGCCGCCAGCCGCAGATCGGAAAAGCCGCATCGGAACGCGGTTGTGAGGGCGTCCCAGGCGTCGTCGTCGTGGTCGAGTCTGGCCTCGATACAGGCCAGGTTGTACTGCATGACCGGGAAATCCGGCTGGAGTTCGAGGCAGTCCAGCGCGGTCTCCCGGGCCAGCGCCAGTTCGTCGGCACGCATCTGCTGGCTCAACCTGACCAGGAGTTCGGCGACAGTGGCCGGTCCGGAGGTTTCCGCCGGCTGCTCGGGAGCGGGCGCCGCCGTGCCGGTGGTTGGCGGCAGGCACACGAGCAGTGCGACGAGCCAGATAAACAAGAGTCCCGCGGAAACCGGGAGGCGCCGTTGCCACTCGGACCCAGGCGACAGAGGAGACAAGGAGCGCTTGAGTGAGAAGGTCGCTACCTGTAACATGGATCCAGCTCCTGAGAAAATAAAACGTGAGACCGGCAACGCCGATCTGTGTGCCGCCGGTGATTCAAGTACGATACGGAACGTATGGCAAGGACCCAAAGATGAAACTGGGCACCAAGAGTAAACCGCAACCGAGCAACACCCGCCAGATCCCCGAGGAGTTTTTCCCATGTACCAATTACTGGTCGTCTGCGCCGTGATCGGATTCCTGTCAGCAGATGTTGCCGGAGGCGGCTCGAACAGTCCGACGAGCGCAGATCTCATCCTCACTGGCGGCCGGGTGTTCACCCTGGCCGAGACGGAGCCGAGTCCACCGCCCACTGCCGTGGCCATGGCCGGCGATCGCATCGTATTCGTCGGTGACGATGCCGGCGCTCTGGCGCTGCGTGACGAAACCAGTGAAGTCAGGGATTTGGCGGGGGCTGTGGTGATTCCCGGTTTCTGCGACGGGCACGCGCATCTCTACAGCCTGGGCAAGGCGCTGGCCGAGGTCGATCTGGTGGGCACCAGTTCGGCCGAGGAGGTGGTGTCACGAGCCCGGACCGCCGCGGCGGCGATGCCGCCCGGAATCTGGCTCGAGGGACGCGGCTGGGATCAGAACGACTGGCCGCAATCGGAATTCCCCGACCGCGAGTTACTCGATGCCGCCGTGGGCGATCGCCCGGTCCTGTTGCGGCGGGTCGATGGCCACGCCGCCTGGGCCAACAGCGAGGCGTTACGACTGGCCGGCGTCGACGCCGGCACGGCCGATCCGGACGGCGGACGTATCGTGCGGCGGAGCGACGGGGAGCCCACCGGGATCCTGGTGGACAACGCCATCGACCTGGTTCGTGACCTGATTCCGGCCGTGGCGCCGGAGGAGATCCGGCGGCGGGTGGGGTTGGCGGTGGCCCACTGCCACCGGTACGGCATCACCGGCATGCACGACGCCGGCGCCCCCAACGATCGGCTCGATCTCTTCGTGGAGCTGGCGGAAGCGGACGAGCTGGGCCTGCGCCTGTACTGCATGCTCAACGACAAACCCGAGACCCTCGCCGCCTGGTTGCCGCGGGGGATCTACGTCAGCGACGACGGCATGTTGACCATCCGGGCCGTGAAGCTGTTCGCCGACGGCGCCCTCGGTTCGCGCGGTGCGCTATTGCTGGACAGCTACAGTGACGAGCCGGGGAACTCCGGACTCCTGGTGACCAGCCGCGAACAACTTCTGGACCTCTGCCGCCAGGCGGGCGAAGCCGGCTACCAGGTCTGCACCCACGCCATCGGTGACGGCGGCAATCAGGTCACCCTCGATGTCTACGAGGCGGTCCTCACCGAGCAGCAGCTCGACGAGACTCGCTGGCGGGTGGAACACGCCCAGATCCTCCAGCCGAGCGATATCCCGCGCTTCGCCGGACTGGGCGTCATCGCGTCGGTACAGCCGGTGCACTGCACCAGTGACATGGACTGGGCCGAGCAACGGGTCGGTCCGGAGCGCATCGCCGGCGCCTACGCCTGGCGGTCGCTGCTCGACAGCGGCGCCGTCCTCAGCTTCGGCACCGACGCCCCGGTGGAGCACGTCAATCCGCTGCACGGGTTGTACTCCGCCCGCACCCGCACCCACCACGACGGCAGCCCGGCCGGCGGCTGGTTCCCGGAGCAGTGCCTCACTGGTCGGGAGGCATTACGTCTCTATACCACGGGCCCCGCCTACGCAGCCTTCCAGGAGCAAGAGCTAGGACAGGTTCGAGCGGGATATCTGGCCGACCTCACCGTGCTCGATGGTGATCCAGTCGCCTGTCCACCCGAGGAGCTGCTGCAGATGCAGGTGCTGCTCACGGTCGTGGGCGGGAAGGTGCGGTACGACGGATGCTTGCGGACGGGTACCATGAACTACGTACCGGATGAGGTTGACCCCCGGACCGTACGACGTGCCGATTACGAGTAAATCCTGACTGGATAAAGGGTGTTTTCTTCGGTATCATGGGGGTGGAGAGTTACATCTCCACCTCTACAGGCCGTGACGTTGGCGCCGGTAGGTCCGGGGCGGTCACCCACTCCCTGGTCTTTCGGCAACTCCCCTTGGTGCTGCAAAACGGACGCCCGAACCCGAGGAGGTAACCATGGCCAGGATCCCGATCTACATCGTCGACGCCTTTGCCACCAACCCCTTCGCCGGCAATCCCGCCGTGATCGTTCCCGACGCCACCGCTCTCTCCCCGGCGACCATGCGGCAGATCACTGACGAATTGCAGATGGAAGCTGGATTCATCCTGCCGCCCACCACACCCGAGGCCGATCTCCGTCTCCGGTTCTTCACCCGTCGCCACGAAGCCATGGTGAGCGGGCATGTCATCGTGGCGGCTTTCACGGTGATGGTGGAACAGGGGCGGTTCGAGCCGACTCCGGAAGGTCTGCCGCTGTTGCACGAGACCGGCCTCGGCGTCTTGCCGGTGTTGCTGAGCAGCACGACCGACGGCGAGTGCGAGGTCACCTTCGACCTGCCGTTGCCTCGTTTCGGCGAACCGGTGCCGGCGCTGCAGGTGGCCACCGCCCTAGGGTTGCCGCCGACTTTCGTCCAGTACGATGAGCATTTGCCCCAGCGGGTCTCGTGTGGTTTCGATACTCTGGTGGTGCCCATTTCCGACGCGAACGCCATCCGGGGAAAATTCACCGACATGACCGCCATTCGCCGGCTGGCCGACGACCTCGGCGTGGGCGGCGTGGCCTGTTTCCACGCCGATACGACCTCGTCCCACCGGGATCTGTACTGTCGCTTTTTCTTCCCCGGCGAAGGCGCCAACGAGGAAGTGGTGAGCGGCACCGCCCTGGGCGCCGTCACGGCCTACTGTCTCCACAAGGGAATCGTGCGGCGCGGATCCAATGTCCGCCTGGTCAGCGAGCAAGGGCACGCCCTGGGCCGCCCCAATCGGGCGCTCATCGAGGCGCGCCTGGACGGCGAGCGCATCGTCCGTCTCTGTTTGACAGGCACGGGTGTGGTGGTGCTGCGGGGGGAGATCGAGGTCCAGGAGCAGGCGGCCGCCGTTTCGGCGTGATCCGCCGGGGGGTGTCTAGGCGGAGGCGGGGAAGACCAGTTCCCGGGTATCACGGGCGATCATCAGTTCCTCGTTGGTGGGGATGATCATGATCTTCACGCGCGAACTCATCTTGCTGATGATGGATTCGTCGTGGCGGGTGGCGTTCTTGAACGGATCGAGCACCGCGCCGATGATCTCCAGTCCCTGGCAGGCCCACTCCCGGATGAGGGACGCGTGTTCGCCGACCCCAGCGGTGAAGATGAGGGCGTCGAGTTTGCCCACCGCCACCGCGTAGGCGCCGATGTACTTGCGGATATGGTAGGCGTAGACCTCCAGGGCCAGGCGCGCCCGGTCGTTGCCGTTGGCGTACTCCCGCTCCACGTCCCGCAGATCGCTGGAGATGCCCGAGATTCCGAGCATGCCGCTTTCCTTGTTGAGGATCTTCTCCACCTCGTCCACCGCCAGCTCCAGATTCTTGGCCAGGTAGCCCACCAGCGCCGGGTCGATGTCCCCGCTGCGGGTTCCCATCATCAATCCTTCGAGGGGCGTGAACCCCATGGAGGTGTCGATGGAACGGCCGTTCTGGATGGCCGCCACCGAGGCGCCGTTGCCGAGGTGGCAGGTGATGAGGTTCAGGTCGTCCATGTCCTGCTTCAGGATCTCGGCGGCGCGCAGGGTGACGTAACGGTGACTGGTGCCGTGGAAGCCGTAGCGGCGGATCCTGTTCTCGGCGTAGAGATAGTACGGCAGCGGATAGATGAAGGCCCGGTCCGGCATGGTCTGGTGGAAGGCGGTATCGAAGACGGCCACCATGGGCAGGTCGGGGATGCCGTTGGCCGTGGCGGCGGCCTGAGCCGCCCGGATGCCGGTGATGTTGGCCGGGTTATGGAGCGGCGCCAGGGGTACGCACGCTTCCAGGGCGGCCATGACGTCCGCGTCGATGAGCACCGAACTGGAGTAGTTCTCGCCGGCATGCACCACCCGGTGCCCCACGGCGGCGATGTCCCGGAGGCCGCCCACCACGCCGTGTTCGTCGTGCTGCAACGCCTCGAGCAGCAGCTCGATGGCCCGGGCGTGATCCGGGACCGGCAGTTCCCAGACAAGATATTCCTGTTCTGGGCGATCGTAGGAGTGCTTCCCGGTCTCCAGCCCGATCCGTTCCACGAGCCCCTTGGCCAGGAGCCGCTCCGAACTCATGTCCAGGAGCTGGTACTTGAGGGAGCTGCTGCCGCAGTTGAGAACGAGGACGTTCTGCATCGAGTCGGTCGCCCCTTCTGCCGTCCGGTTTGTAGCGGCTCGAGACCGGTCTAGGTCTCGCTCTGCAACGCGGTGATGGCGGTGACGTTGACGATATCCTCGACACTGCAGCCGCGCGACAGGTCGTTGACCGGCTTGGCCATGCCCTGCAGCACCGGCCCCACCGCCTCGGCGCCCGCCAACCACTGCACGAGCTTGTAGCCGATGTTCCCGGCATCCAGGTCCGGGAAGATGAGCACGTTGGCCCGGCCGGCCACCGTGCTGTTCGGCGCCTTCTTGGCTCCGACGGCCGGGACGATGGCGGCGTCGAGCTGCAAGGTGCCGTCCACGGACAACTCGGGGGCCTTCTCCTGCAACAACCGCGTGGCCGCCTCCACCTTGTCCACGTCCGGTCCGGAACCGCTGCCCTTGGTGGAGTAGCTCAGCATGGCGAGGCGCGGCTCGAATCCACACAGGGAACGGGCCGTGCTGGCCGTGGCCGTGGCGATGTCCACCAGCTGCTGTGCAGTGGGATTGGGATTCACGGCGCAGTCGGCGAAGACGAGCAGTCCGTTCTCGCCGTACTCCCATTCCGGCTTGACCATGACGAAACAGCTCGAGACCAGTGAGCAGCCAGGCGCGGTGCCGATGATCTGGAAACCGGCGCGCAAGACGTTGGCGGTGGCGTTGGCGGCGCCGGCCACCAAACCGTCCGCCGCCCCCTGGGCCACCAGCATGGCGCCGTAGAAGAGCAGGTCGCTCATGACCTCGGCGGCCTCGTCCTCGGTCAGACCCTTGTGCTTGCGCTTGGCGTGATATGCAGCGATATAATCTGCACGCGCGGAATGCGTGGCCGGGTCGATGATCTCCAGCTCGGCGGCGGAAATACCGAGCACCTGGAACCGGGTCGTCAGCTCTTCCTTTTTGCCGAGCAGGATGATATGGGCCAGACCCTCGTCACGGACGATGGCCGCCGCCTGCAAGGTCCGATCGTCCCAGGTTTCGGGGAGCACGATGGTCCGCTGCAACACAGCCGCCTTCTGGCGCAAAGTCTGGGTAAACGACATATCGACACGATCCTTCCCGGTCCCGAAATTCCCGCGTTACGTGGCCGTAGCCGGCGGTAATGTCGTTTTATCGGACGAGGATGTCAAATACTGAACCGGCCGTTTCGACCTCTATTTTTTCCGTTGCGACAAAAGGGGCCCGGCGGGGGTGAATCGGTCACTCCGAACCCAATCGAATGGATCCAGAAAGAAGGAGCCGAATCAGATGAAGCTCAAGCAAACAGCCGACGTTCCCGCCACCCAGGTGCAGACTGAAGGCGCCTCTGGAGTCAAGATCCAGTGGTTGATTTCCCGGGATGACGAACCCGAGAATTTCTGTCTGCGGGTACTCGAGCTGGAACCGGGGGGACATACCCCGTTGCACAGTCACCCATGGGAGCACGAGGTGTTCATCCTGTCGGGCGAGGGCCGACTCGTTTCACCGCAAGGGGAGACCGACCTCAAGCCGGAGTCGGTGATCCATATTCCCACTGCCGAGGATCATCAGTTCCGCAACACGGGACAGGAGCCGCTGAAGTTCATCTGCGTGGTGCCCAAATCGGCCGAGTACTGATTCGGCCAATTCAAGCTGGTAAATCGGGCGGTTCCCCCTAGAAGGGGCGTTCGTCCGGTTGCGCCGGCGATTCGTGGCTGGCAGTTTCGAGATCGTTCGGCAGCGGCAGATCGGCGGCCAGCGATGTTTCCGAGGCGTCGACATCGACAGTGGACGCCGCAAATTGCTGCGGAATCCCCGTCAACGGCCCTTCTAGCCGGGCGAGATCCTCCAGGGTGTACTGGCACCAGAACTCGCGGAGACGTTCGCTGAGCAAGGTCCAGATATTCCGGGCCTGGCAGCCATCAGCACGATGACAAGCAGCCGGATCCGCCAC
>JBDRBC010000312.1:0-2347 GCA_043823125.1 bacterium
TGGTGGACCGGGCGCCATCTGGGTCGTTCGCGCTTGCGACACCGCCCCGGGTCTCGTCCAGGCCCAGCGCCACCGCCAGACAGCGCTCGAGCTGGCCCTGCCGAACAGGCTTGGACAAGAAGGCGGAAAAGCCACATCGGCCCGGACTACCAAGGCTGGCGCGCTCGGTCAGGTGGGCCATAAGCACCACGGGAATCGCTGACAGTGTCGGATCGCCTGCCAGCTGCTTGATGAGCTGCCGACCGTCCTGTTCCGGCAGGTGCAGGTCAACAAGGCAGACCTCGGGAGTTCTGCCGGCAGCCAAACCCTCCTCGAGCAGTAACTGGGCCGCCTCGGCATCCGCTGCCTCCTCGACCTCCGCTCCCCAGTGCCGTAGGCGGCCGGCCAGTTCACCACGGCAGGTGGCGTTGTCGTCCACCACGAGGAAGTACCGGTCACGCACCAGCTCCGGCACCGTCGCAGGTGATCGCCCCGTCTGCGGATCCGGCCCGAAGGGCAGCGAGGTCCAGAACTCGCTCCCGCGGCCGAGTTCGCTTTCGGCTCCCATGGTCCCGCCCAGCAGCTCGGCGAGGTTCTTGGCGATCACCAGTCCCAGCCCGGTGCCGCCGTACTTGCGGGTGGTGGATCCGTCCGCCTGGGCAAACGGCTGGAACAGCTTCCGTTGCACCTCGGGGGCGATGCCGACCCCTGTGTCGCGTACCCGCAACAGGACCGTGAGCCGCTCCTCGTTCTCGTCGTCCTCGTCCTCCAGATCTATCTGCACCACCACCTCGCCCGTCTCGGTGAACTTGATGGCGTTGCCCACCAGGTTGAGCAGGATCTGGCGAATCCGGCCCGGATCGCCCATCACCTGGCGGGGAACCTCCGGCGCCAGCACCAGCACCAGCTCCAGACCCTTGCTCGCCGCCTGTTCGCTCATCAAGTCCAGGATATCTTCCACCACCACCTGCAGGTCCAGACTGACGGTCTCGATCTCGATCTTGCCCGCCTCGATCTTCGAGAAGTCCAGGATGTCGTTGATCAGGTGCAGCAGGGCGTCCCCGGAGGCGCGGATCACCTTGAGATATTCCCGCTGTTCGGCGCTCAGGTCGGTGTCCAGCATCAGACCGGACATGCCGATGATGCCGTTCATGGGAGTCCGGATCTCGTGACTCATGGTGGCCAGGAATTCGGCCTTGGTCCGAGTGGCTTCCTCGGCCCCGGCGCGGGCGGTCTGGAGTTCTACCGCCTGCTCTTTCAAGACGTGATTACTGCGCAGGGCTCCCCAGTACTCGTCGCTCTGGGCGCTGATCAGGCGGTAGAGAAAAAACACATAGTACACCATCAGGATGGACAGGGCGATCCCGGCGTTGCCCAGAAACAGGGCGGTGGTCAGCGCCACCGGTGTGAGCATCAAAAGCGCATACTGCATCATCAGCCGTCGATCCGGCGTCAGCACCGTGCAACCCCCGGCCACGGTGCCCGACGTGGCCATCAAGAGCATGGCCGACTCGGTGGTCATCCCCAGGAAAACGATGGCCATCGCGGCGAAGCCGCCCCATACCGTGGCCGTGAGCAAGAAACCCAACCGGTACATGAATCGCCAGCGCTCGGGATCCCGTTCATACAGTTTCGCGAATCGCAGAGCCAGGACCAGGCGCATGCCCCCGATCCCCAGCAGCAACAGCCACGGAATCAGGACCAAGGGCAAGTGGGTGCGATAGAGACCGGTGACGATGGCGATGGTGGGTAACATCACCACATAAATCAGCGAGCCCCCCCGTGAGCGACGAGCGAGGTCGCTATCCGCTTGCGGCTGCAATATCTTGTTGAGAGCCGCCCTGTCCATATCCATTTTCGAGGCCAATATCAACCCCCATAGCTTCTCGATGTACGTTCTATCCTATCGGGTAGGGGAAAATATTCCTTAGTCCAGGATTGACCCGGGATATCTATTTTTTGGGGCTTATCCGGCAAGTGATGCAGACAGAAAAACCTACCCCGCCAGATACAACCCCGCCCCCGGTCCCAGCGGCAAGCCCGTCACCAGCCAGATCACCAGCAACAGCATCCAGGCCAGCATGAAGACGAAGGAGTACGGCAGCACGGTGGCGATGACGGTGCCGATGCCGGCCTGAGGGTCGTACGCTGGACGAAGGCGACGACGAGGGCGAAGAACACGAGCACCAGGAAGTAGTAATTGCAGGCCGACGGCACCGTGTACTCGATGTCGACGATGCGCGCCGCCATCAGGGGAATTGTCAATATAGCTCCTGGCATCTTAGGCCAGATGGAAACCAAAAGCAGCGTCGCCACCGAATATCCGGTGGTCGTCGCGGGGTAGTCCTCGGTCGTACAACGGATTCAG
>JBDRBC010000313.1:0-2368 GCA_043823125.1 bacterium
CGGCGGCGTGCAGACCGCCACCACTTACAATGGCGCAGCCACCGCTGTGGTGGTCAATGTCGACGTTTCCTTCGATCCCGGTGATTACACTCCCCACCCCGATACGGGTAATCCGTCGTGCCACGTTCGCTGGCTCGCCACCTCAGACGGCGCCTGGTCCGACGCCGACTGCGATTATCCCACGGCCGGCCACACCCAGCTCGACGACATCCGGGTGAGCGGCGACAACGGCGTCGTGACCGTGTTCGAGGACTGCGAAGACCAAGTCGAGGACATCTGGCGCGTGACGTATCCCCAGGGAGTCGGCGCCTTCTGCTGGGTCTGGCCGCTGCTGGACGAGATCGATGTGTGCTGTCGTAACGAATCGGCACAGGTGGCGTTCATCGACGACGGCGTCGTGGTCCCGGGTACCGGGGGAACCTACGGCACGAGCTGGACCTACGGCCCCGGTGGCTTCGTCGTGAATACCGAAGGGGGCCTAGCCGGTCCCGGTTACCACCTGAAGAACGAGATCTGGTCCCCGGTGCTGGAGTGGGCCGGCGGCATGTCCGGTTACAACGGCGCCTTCATCGAGTTTTCCGTGTACCGACACATGGGACTGGGCCCGATCTGGACCGGGCTTTTCTACGTTTGGCATGTCAGAGGCACCACGAGTCCGGATCCCGCCGATATCGAACTCGCAGCGTGGAACGATCGCAACTTCGTGTACTACGGCGGCCCGGATTGTATTCGCGTCCGTAATGTCGTGTCCGACCTCTTGCCCGCCAGCAGAAAATGGGTGCAGATGGCGCTCGGCGTATACGAGCTGGGCTGGACCTGGGGTTGGGAAGGCACCGATGCTTCACCGGCGCCCTACTTCGACGATGCGCGGTTCTGCACCTTCACCTTCGACGGCCCGGCCATCACGGGGCGCGAGATCGACATGGCCCAGGATGCCTTCCCCGAGCACGGTACATTGGATTGCGGGGCTCCCTGTGGCATGCATGTCCGCTTCGACATGGCGCAGGACATCTCACTGCAGGCCGAACCGTTCATGTACTTTGGCGACTCCATCTGTTTCAACATCGTCGCCGTACGGGAAGGAACGGTCATGCCGACCATTCCCGAACTGAGCTATCGCCTGGATCCCAACCCGTTGTTCGACGGGTGCCGATCCGTGACACCCCCCGGCTCTGGAAACACATCGTTCCGCGGCAACACCCCGGGCGACTCTGCTCGGGCACGAAGCGACACCGGACCCGGCAGTGTCATCCGGGACCGATTCTGCTTCGACCTGCCGGACACCGGTTTCTTCTTCCCCGGGGATATGATTCATTACTACATCCGGGCCTTCGATGACGGACCGGGCGCCGGAATCACCACGTTGCCCGGCGACACGTCTGGTTTCAGCCATTTCCCGTGCACAGGTGACCCGAACCACTTCAAACTGTTGTACCCGAGCGCTTTTGTGGTCCGGGCTCTGCCGACCATCAAGGATATCCTCACCTGCGAGCATCCACAGGCCCTGTGGTGGAACGACTTCGCCAATCGCGGCCTCGAGCCGGAATGGATGCACGCCTGGTGGCACATCGGCTATGAGGAACGCTGCGATTACGATATTTATTACACCAACGGGCCCTCATCCGGCGTCGGCAACGGGCTCGGCGGCCGCGCGACTTCCACCCAGCTCCTCGGATACGACATGATCGCCTATTCGGCAGGAGACCTGGATCAGTTCACCATTTCCGACGTGAATTACGCCGACGATGGCGGTAACGATATCGGCGTTCTGGAAGGGTGGTTCGACACCGGCGGCAAAAACCTGTTCCTGACCGGTAACAACCTGGTGAGCGATCTGAACAACCGCAGTGCCGCCACCATCGCCTGGGAGGACAAGTACATCCAGGTGGAGCTGGTGGATCCGGAACACAACGATTTGCTTTCCCAGTGGAATCCCATGGCGCAGCGTTACCCCGACGATATATCCAATCCGGTCTTCGCGGGCTTCGTCAGCCGCTGGAATGTTCACAGCTACTGTCGGCCCATCGTCCGGAATATCGATCTGGTCAATGCGGAAGGAACACCGGGCAAGGTCGCCGAGTATCTGGAAGAAGACTGCACCCCGGATCAGTACACCTACGCCGCGGCCGTGTACAACAACGTGTTCACCGGGGTCGACGACGGGCAGGTCATCTACCTGCCGTACGATCTGGGGTACGTCATCCAGTATGAATTTTGCGAAGGTAAGATGGACCGCTGGTTCGGCCCATCGCTGCGGAGTGAGCTGCTCCGCGATGTCATCCATCGTTTTGGGTTTACCACGGGTGCCATGATCCTGGACACACCCAGAACGGATCATTTCCGGGTCGACGCCAACTACCCGAACCCG
>JBDRBC010000314.1:0-2310 GCA_043823125.1 bacterium
CACGGCGACGAGGACGTTGGGGATCCTGGGATTGAGCCTCATGAGGAAGATCATGATGGCGAAGGCCAGCGCGGCCATGCCCACGGTCGGCCAGTGGGTGTAGTCGAGCGCGGCCACCACCACGCGATAGATGGTCTGGTAGTGGTGCGGCGCATTGTCCACGTGCACGCCGAAGATCTTGGAGAGCTGCGAGGTGGCAATGATGAGGGCCGCGGCATTGGAGAATCCGTTGACCACGGGATGGGAGAGGAAGTTGACGATGAGGCCCAGCTTCAAGATGCCGAGCAGGAACTGGAACGAGCCGACCAGCAGCGCGAGGAGCACCGCGTAGGCGATGTACTCCTCACTTCCCGCCGAGGCCAGCGGCTCCAGTGCCGCCGCGGTCATCAGCGAGACGACCGCCACCGGACCGGTCGCCAGCTGGCGGCTGGAGCCGAAGAGCGAAGCGATCATCGGCGGCAGGAATGCGGCGTACAATCCGTAATATGCTGGCAGGCCGGCGAGCTGGGCGTAGGCCATCGATTGCGGGATGAGCACCAGGGCTACGGTCAGGCCGCCGATGAAGTCTGCCCGCAGCGTCGCCTTGCTGGATATCTTGATCCACGAGAGGAAGGGAAAGAACCGCATCAACACAGCCATTGTCCGCCTGTCCCGGAAGTTATTGTACGTTCCGTCAGAGCTTCGCTACCAGCCTCTTTTACTCATGATGCTCGCGATTTGCTCGCTCGTCCTTTGTTCTTTAAGCGCCAGCTTCTTCATCGCTGCGAGCTTGATCTTGTCCATCAGGAGATCTATCGGCGCTGGTTTCTCGAGGAAATCGAAGGCGCCGAGCTTGATCGCCTCGATTCCCTTCTCGAGTGTTGCGTGGCCGGTGAGCAGGATGACCTGCAGGTCGGCGTTCTTGGCCAGCATGCGCTTCAGGGTCTCGATCCCGTCGATTCCCGGCATGGCGAGATCCAGGATGATTGTGTCAAAAGTCTTGTGCTCGACCTTGTCGATTGCTGTGATCCCGTCCAGCGCGGTGTCGACCTTCAGACCGCGGGTTTCCATGCGCGTGGATAGTGTCTCCACGAAGTCCTGCTCATCGTCGACAATCAGGACCTTGAAGTTGAGCTCGTTCATTCGGCACCTCCGTGAACCGCAGCGAGCGACAGTCCGATCGAGCTGCGGTCGCTGTCGAGAGAGAACTTCCCGCCAAGTCGTGACATCACGTCGCCGAGCAAACGCAACTTCGATTCCGTATCAGCCGATTCCGGGATCGAGGTGCTCGTTTCCAGCACAATCGCGGCGCCGGCCTGGGTAGCGTTCAGCCGCAGTAACAGCGCGGGGCTCGCGCTCGTCTCTTGCAGTGCGATATCGAGACAGAGGAACACGGCCTGCAGCATCAGAAAGGGACTCGTTGACACGGTAGCAGGGTTCTCTGTCGCCTGGCATTCCAGTGTCGCGTTCTTCAGGGTCGCGAAACGCTGGCCCAGCGCGACGGCCAGTTCAAGCAATTCACCGAGATCGGTAGAGACTTCAGGCTGGTCTGTGGTGTGGGCGAACCGGTTCAGCCGATTCACGTATTCCGCGCCTCGACTCACGTGTCGAGCAATCTTGTCGGCGATTTCCCTGAGCTTCTGTGGAGGTATCTCGCCGCCCTTGTCGGACGCCCACAGCAGATCCTCCAGCAGGCCGTTGACCTCGTTGATGATCGTGAAGACGTTGTTCATCTGGTGTGACAGGCTGGCGGTGATGGCACCGAAGAACGCCAGGTCCTGGTCGTCTGATATTCTGTCCAGTGCTCTCTCCATCTAGCCCCTCGTGTCCTCGTCTGACTGCTCGGTCAGCTTTCTGCGGCTTCCCGGATCAACTCGGTCAGCGTTTCGATGCTCACCGGCTTCATCACGTATCGGTGTGCTCCGGCACGCATCCCTTCCTCCGCGGCCTCGACAGATCCATGTCCGGTGACCAGGATCACGGGCAAGTCGGGCTTCTGCTCCCTGATCCGGTCGATTACCTCGAGGCCGCCGAGTCCCGGCATCTTCAGGTCGAGCAGGACGACATCATACTCATTCTCGGCGATCCGTGCCAGGGCATCAGCCCCGCTCGTCACTGCGTGGGCTTCGAACCCTCGAATCCCCAGACGTTCCACGACGGTGTGGGCCAGCTCGCCCTCGTCGTCCACCACGAGCACCCGGATCGCGTTCATCCTGACTCCCCCTGACTCTGCGGCCGTTCGATCGGTAAGATCACCGTGAACCGGGTCCATTCGCCGGGCTCGCTTTCAGCCCGTATCGAGCCGCCTAGCTTCTGGACGATCCCGTACGT
>JBDRBC010000315.1:0-3891 GCA_043823125.1 bacterium
GCCTTGGGCAAGATCGCCTCCGCAGAGGCGCTTCAGGCGCTCCACAAGCTACATGCCGTCGGTGGGGTCAAAGGCCACGCTGCCGCCCACGCTTTGCTGCAGAGTGCACAGGAGTTGACCAAACAAGGGAAAACGACCGAGGCAAAAGCCATCCTGGGTCAATTGTCCAATCCCTCCGAGCTCCGCCACGTCCGACACGGGGCTTCGCTTGCGCTGAAGCGGATTGGCTGAGCCTTCGCGGGTGATGTAAGTCTGTGTGTGTAGGTTGGGGGGTGTAAGCTGGTTTTGGGCTGACGACCTAAAACCAAATCCTGGAAAGGAGCTTACACCCGATGAGAACCGTAGCACCGATGACGGAGCAGTTTCAACATTTTGTGGCTGATCTGAAGGAGACGTTTTGGGGCGACGTGTACGGCAAGGCCAAGGGAGCGCTGGAGAGATTTCTGGAAGAGGAGTCAGCGCGGCGGCGGGATCGGTACGTGCGGTGCGAACCGCGCCAGCAGAAGCCGACCCGGCGCGGGCAGCGCAACGGGTTTTACTGGCGGGATTTTGTCTGTCGCTTCGGAACGCTGCGGCTGAAGATCGCGCGCACGCGGGAGAGCAGTTTTCTGCCTGGCGGGCTGGAGCGTTTTCAGCGGCGGGCCGCGGACGTGATGCTGCTGATTCGGGAAGCGTTCTTGCGGGGCATGGCGACGCGCCAGGTGGGGCGGGTCGTGGCGATCATCACCGGCGAGGTGGTGAGCGCGCAAACGGTTTCGAAGCTGAGCCGGAGCTTGGACCACTTGGTGAAAGCTTTCCATCAGGCGCGGCTGAAAGATGAGTGGGCGTATTTGTTCCTGGATGGCATCAGCTTGCGGGTGCGGCGGCCGGGGGGTCGCAAGCGCGTGCAGATGCTGGTCGCCTACGGAGTGCGTGCGAACGGCAGCCGGCAGTTGCTGGCTTTCTTACGCAGTCAGGGGGAGAGCCAGGCGGCCTGGGAAGGGTTCTTGCAGGATCTCTACCGGCGCGGTCTGGAAGGGAAAAAGCTGCTGCTCATCGTCACCGACGGCTGTGCGGGGCTGGCGGCGGCCCTGGCGACGGTTTACCCGCGCGTCGCGCATCAGCGCTGTTGGGTGCACAAGATGCGCAATATCTCGGAGGCGGTCCGGCGGCGCGACCACGACCGGGTGAAGCAGGAGGCGCAGAAAATCTATCAGGCGGCGAGCCTGGCCGAGGCCCAGCGTGCCTTCGCGCGTTTCAAGTGGAACTGGCAGCACGCTTATCCGGGGATGGTGCGACGGCTGGAGAAGGACTTACCGGAGCTGCTGACCTTCTTCCGCTTCCCCCGGCTCCTGTGGCGCAAGCTGCGCACCACCAACGTCATCGAGCGCTGCTTCGTCGAGGTCCGCCGCCGCACTCGACCCATGGTCTGCTTCGTCAACGTCGAGAGCGTAGACCGCATCATCTACGCCATCTTCAACGGCTTGAATGAAAACGTCAGCTGGAAAAACCGCACCCTCCAGCTCTTTACACAAGCAGCTTGACGGCACCCATACTAGTATATATTTGACTTAATAAGCGTTCTTATGTATCCTCTCCGGCCATGAGCCGCAGAGCCATCGAGATTAGCTTGAGCGTGAGTGAAACCGTGCAGTTGGAGAAATGGTATCGGGCTCATCGGACCCCGCGGGCCTTGGCGGAGCGGGCCCAGATCATTTTGTGGGCGGCGCAGGGTCAGCGCAATGACCAGATCGCCCAGCGCCTGGGGGGTCGCCGAGCCCGCGTGAGCAAGTGGCGGCGGCGTTTTGCCACCCACCGCTGTCGAGGCCTGCTCGACGCCCCGCGTCCCGGCCAACCGGTGAAATATGGTCGCGAGTACGAAAAGCGTCTGCTGGAGCGACTGGATACGCCCCCACCGGCGGGCTACGCGCGGTGGAACGGTCGCTTGCTGGCCAAGGCCTTGCAGCTGCCCGCCGACTGGGTCTGGGCGGTGCTGCGCCGCCGGGGGATCAGCCTGGAGCGGCGCCGCTCCTGGTGCGTTTCGACGGACCCCCAGTTCGCTCCCAAGGCCGCCGACATTGTGGGCCTTTATCTCGACCCGCCGCAACACGCCGTGGTGCTGTCGGTGGATGAGAAACCGGCTATCCAAGCCCTGGAACGGGCGCAGGGTTGGTTGCGCTTGCCCAACGGCAAGGCCCTGTCGGGCTTTAACCACGAGTACAAGCGCCACGGCACTTCGACCCTGTTTGCGGCCCTGGAGGTGGCCACCGGGCAGGTGAAGGCCGGGCACTTCGACCGGCGGCGACGGCGGGAGTTTCTGCAGTTCATGAACGAGGTCGTGGCGGCCTATCCGGGGCGGGAGTTGCACGTCATTCTGGACAACCTGAGCACTCACAAGCCCAAGCTGGATGGCTGGCGCCGGCGGCATCCCCAGGTGCACTTTCACTTCACACCCACGCACGCTTCTTGGCTCAACCAGATCGAGGTTTGGTTCAGTATCCTGACGCGACAGGCGCTGCGCGGGGCGAGCTTCACCAGTGTCGAAGAATTGCGGCGGGCGATCGATGCGTTCATCGCGGTCTACAATGCCCAGGCCGCCCCCTTCGAATGGACCAAGCGTTATGTGCACCCCGTCAGCCTCAAACATAAGTACGCTTACTTAAACCATTAGGTACTAGTGTCCTGAGTCAGAAGTTCGATTAATAAATGGCACTTCCCGTGCATTGGGTTTATAACCAGGAGGAACCCGATGCCACGAGGACGCCCTGTACCGAAATTGAGTTTGAGTGTCGAAGAGCGAGAAACCTTGCAGCGCTGGGCACGTCGGCCCAAAACGGCTCAAGCGCTGGCGTTGCGAGCGCGCATCGTACTGGCCTGCGCAGAGGAAAAAACAATAGCGAAGTGAGTGCTGCCCTGCGAGTGTGTAAGCCAACGGTGGGCAAGTGGCGAAGCCGATTCGTCACCCGGCGCTTGGAGGGGTTGCTGGACGAACCCCGCCCCGGAGCGCCGCGCCGCCTCAGCGACGCGCAGGTGGAACAGGTATTGACCGTGACGCTGGAATCGATGCCGTCTAACGCGACGCACTGGAGCACCCGACTGCTGGCGCGGCGTTGCGGAATGAGCCAGAGCGCCGTCAGCCGCATCTGGCGGGCCTTTGCCTTGCAGCCCCACCGCAGCGAAACCTTCAAGCTGTCGCGCGACCCGCTGTTCATCGAGAAGGTGCGCGATATCGTGGGACTTTATCTGAACCCGCCCGAGCGGGCCTTGGTGCTGTGTGTGGATGAAAAGGCGCAGATCCAGGCCTTGGACCGCACGCAACCTTTGCTCCCCCTGCGACCGGGACAGATCGAGCGCCGAACTCACGACTACGAACGTCACGGCACCACATCGCTGTTCGCCGCCCTGGAGATGGCCCGCGGCCAAGTCATTGGGGAGTGTCATCGTCGGCATCGCGCCGTCGAGTTCCGTCAGTTTCTGCATACGGTCGATGCCGCGACGCCCGCCGAACTGGACGTACACCTGATCCTGGATAACTATGGCACTCACAAGACACCCTCGATTCAACGCTGGCTGGTGCGCCATCCTCGCTACCATTTGCACTTTACTCCCACCGGCTCGTCCTGGATCAACCTGGTCGAGCGTTGGTTCGCTACCCTGACGGAACGCCAGCTCCGTCGCGCCGCCCATCGCAGCACCCATGAACTGGAGGCGGCTCTGCGGCGTTACGTGGAAACCTACAACCAAGACCCTAAACCTTTCGTTTGGACCAAAACGGCCGACCAAATCCTGGCAGCCGTCGCCCGCTTTTGTAAGCGAACTTCTGACTCAGGACACTAGCCGACCGTTAGGTCACCACGTATTCCGAGGAGTTCACATGACAGAGGGACGAGTAGAAGAGTTTCGCCCTCAAGC
>JBDRBC010000316.1:0-5101 GCA_043823125.1 bacterium
CCTGTGTGCTCTGGACGCCATCGCCTGGCTGTTCAATCTGCGGAGTCGTGATATCCAGTTCACGCCGGTGGCCATCAGTTACGCCGTGGTGACCGACCGGACGGCTTACCTGTTCATCGATCCCCGCAAGATCACGAGCAAGCAGGTGGCCGCTTCGCTGGGGCGGCATCTGAAGCTGCGGCCGTACGACGCGATGCCCGAGCTCTTGCGGCAACTCGGCCAGCGCGGAACCAGGGTGCTGGTGGACCCGGCCACCACCAATCGCTGGGTGGCCGGATTGTTACGCGGCGCCGAGCTGATGTACGCGCCGTCGCCCATCGTCGCCATGAAGGCGCTGAAGAATCCGACCCAGCTCACCGGGATTGCAGCGGCGCACCGGCGCGACGGGGTGGCCATGGTGAAGTTCCTGCGCTGGTTGGAACAGCAGGTACGCCGGGGCGGCGTCACCGAGTTGAGCGCCGCCGCGCAGCTGGAACGGTTCCGCGCCGAGGATCCACTGTTCCGGGACTGCAGCTTCGAGACCATCAGCGGCTATGCCGCCCACGGCGCCATCGTGCACTACGCGGTGGACGAGCAGAGTGATATCCCGCTCCGCCCATGCGGGATCTACCTCGTGGATTCGGGCGCCCAGTACCCGGACGGCACCACCGACATCACCCGCTCAGTCTGCCTGGGCGGCAAACCGACCCGACGGCAGGTGGAGGCGTACACCCGGGTGCTCCAGGGGCATATCGCCTGCAGCAGTACCCCGTTTCCCGCCGGCACCACCGGGCAACGTCAGGAACTCCACGCTCGCAAACCGCTCTGGCAGGCCGGCTGGAATTACGGTCACGGCACGGGCCACGGGGTGGGGCAGTATCTCGGTGTCCACGAGGGGCCGTGTGGTCTCAAAGACGTGGAAGGGGCGCCGCTGCAGCCGGGGCACCTGCTCAGCATCGAACCGGGACACTACGAGGCGGGCAAGTTCGGTATCCGCCTGGAGAATCTGGCCTACGTGAAATGGGACGAGAAGCTGAGTCGGGCCGAACAGGAGTGGTACCGCTTCGAACCGGTCACCCTCTGTCCCTTCGACCGCAAGCTCATCGACAAGAAACTGCTCAGTCGTCAGGAACGGGACTGGCTCGACCGGTATCACCAGCTCGTGTATCGCACCCTGAGCAAGTTGCTGGATCGGGAACATCGGCAGTGGCTGAAGCGCCAGACCAGGAAGCTGTAGCGTGATCCACTGGCCGCTCTTCGGCGAACTCATGGCGGTCACGGCCGTCTTGCTGTTCCTGCGCTGAGCCGGTTTTCGGCTGTGGGCCGGCGGTCTCACTCGGGCCAAATCAGTCCCGAATCACCCCCGGACTTTTCTGGACCGATCCACTCAGCTTCGTGTAGAATGGCCGCTATTGATGGTTCGGTGTTATGGTGGAATACGGGCCTTGTGATTACCATGGACGATCACGATGTATCCCTGGTCCGCAACTTCACGCGAATTCGCGAAGAGTCACGAAACGATAGAGGGGCGGCGACGCCCACGGGAATCTCAAACCGGATGGTCAGCAATGCGAATCTCTCGAGAACAGAGTCCGCAGGTCGGGACCGGGCAACCTGCCCGCCGTCTGCCACGACGGATCTGGCCCACCGCTTTGATCGTGCTCCTGGCGGCACTGGTCGCCACCAGCGCCCTCGCTTCCGGATCGAAACCGGCGCCGCCGCCGGGAAAGATCCGGACATCGGCCACGGTGAACCTGGGGGAGGTGACACGGACCGTACCGGCAGGCATCAAGGTGGTGGCGGCGTCCACGGGGACACCATCGCCAGTAACGAGCGACCTGTCGGGGAAGACCAGCGGCAGTAAGGCCTGGACCACGCTCTTCAGCGACAACTTCGAGTCGGGCTTCCCGGGCAGCAGCTGGACGCTCTACAACTACGAAGGCGATCCCTACTGGGGCGCCTGGAGCTGCTGGAGTTCGTCACCGAGCCAGAGTGTGGGCTGCGCGGCCGCCGGTACCGGGGCCATCGGCTGTGGTGGGATCTATCCGGATTACTTACAAAACTGGATGGTGGCGGGCCCGTTCGCGCTGGATGGCGCTGGCATCACCGCGGCAGAGGTCAATGCCCAGCTGAACCTGGTCTGCGAGGCGAATTATGACTCCCTGTACACCATGGCCTCCATCAACGGCACGAGCTTCACGGGCGGCGGTTTCACCGGTACGTACAACGACGCCATCACGCTCGATCTCGCCGGCTTCATCGGACAGCCCCAGGTCTGGATCGCCTTCCTGTTCGTTTCCGATATCAATACTGCCCCGGGGGTGGGCGCCCAGATCGACGACGTGGTGTTGCGGGTGGACTCAACGACCGCCAACCAGGCGCCACTGGTGTCCGTCACCGCACCCAACGGGGGTGAAAACTGGTTCGTCGGCGCCACGCAGAACATCACCTACAGCGCCAGCGATCCCGACGGCGGGCCGTCGCCCCTCACCATCTCCCTCGACTATTCCACCAACGGCGGCACTGGCTGGACGACCATCGCCACCGGTCAGAGCAACTCTGGCTCTTACAGCTGGACCGTCCCGGACGCCGTGACGACCGCCGCCCGGGTCCGGGTGACCGCCTCCGACGGGGCGGACGCCACCAACGACAGTTCGGACGCCAACTTCACCATCGCCGCCGCGGGCCTGAACAGCGTCACGGTGGGTGACGGCAGCGGCCAGAGCGGGACCTCCGTCACCGTATCCCTGTCGCTGGACAACGAGGATGCGGTCAAGGGGATCCAGGCCGATCTGCTGTACGATGCCGCCCAGGCTGCTCTCGTCGGCGTTACCGCCACCGGCCGGGGCGCGGGTTTGACCGCCGCCGCCGAGCAGGTGGCCGCCGGTCGCGGCAGGGTGATCCTGTACTTCGACAACACGTCCACCATCACGGCGGGCAACGGAGTCGTGGCCAACCTGACCTTCAACCTGCTGGGGGCAGGCGGCACCCAGACCGCCCTGACACCCAGCGCCCTGATCCTGGCGGGGCCGTCGGCCGAATCGCTGAATGTGAACGGCGTGGCCGGCAACCTCACCGTGTCGGCGCCCACCACGCCGCCCACCGTGCAACTCGCGGTGCTGGAGAATCCGGGTCGTTCCCGTTCGTTGCAGATCATGGCGACCGTGGTCAATGGATCCGGCGGTGCACCCACGGTGACCGCAGCCGGCGCCACGGTGACCATGAGCAGCCTCGGCAATAACGTGTATCACGGCGTGTATCACGCCGCCCAGGGCGCCACGAGCGTCTCGGTCAACGCTTTGGACACCAATGCCAACGGAACCGGGACCGACCAGGTCACGGTCTCGTTCTAGGGAGAGGATGAATCATGAGAGGATCCTCGAGATTCACGGGCCAGCGGCACCGTTTCACACTCGGGCTGCTCGTCGTCATGGCCTTGCTGGCCAGCCAGCTCGTCGGGTGCGGCGGGGGCGACACCACGGATCCGCCCAGCGGACCCGACACGGCGGCCGAGTTCAGCCAGCGTGGTTGGGATCGCTTCACTGCCGGTAATTACAGTGGTGCGGCCAGTGATTTCACCGCCGCCCTCGGCCTTGATGCCGGCTACGGTCCGGCCCTGGCCGGTCGCGCCTGGACCCAGCTCGCCCAGGCCGCTTCCGCGGCGGCCATGCAGACGGCGGTGACGAGCTTCAACGCCGCCGTGGCTGCGGGGGAGGACGGCGCTTACGTCATTGCCGGCCGCGCCGCGGCGTACCTCGGCGCCGGGACCTACGCTTCGGGGGTGACCGACGCCCAGGCGGCGCTCACCGCGGAACCGACCTTCGTGTTTTCGTATCGGAACAGCTTCGACCGTAACGATCTGTACCTCATCATCGCCTTCGCCCAGGCGGGTCAGGGGAATCTCGGCCCCGCGCTGCTGGCAGCCGACGCGGTTACCGACAGCGGCATCGAGGAGATTTCGCCCGCCAGCTGGATAGTGAACAGTGTGACCTATACGACTTTCGCCGGGGCCGTGCTGGCGCACCTGCAGGCGGTATCTGATGCTTTTTCCGGTTGATTGGTCGAGGAGAGAGACATGACGAGCCATCTGAACAGAGTACAGCCGAGGACAAACCCATATCGCCGCGTTGTCTTGCTGGGTGGGATGCTACTGCTGGTGATCAGCCTGACCGGTCTGGCCGGATGCCGCGATCAAGAGCAATCGGCGGACCTGGCCAAGTTGCTGGACGCCGGGTCCATGACGCGTCTGGAAAAGTTGCCGGAGGCCGGCACCGTGCTCGTGTCCCTGCACGGTAACGAGCCGCTGGCGGAGATGCCGCAGCTTTCCGAGGGCGGTCGCCAGCTTGGCAAGTTCGGTTCGGCAATCCTGCTGGAGGTCCCGCGCGGTGATCTGTCGGCCCTGGCCGGCCTGGAACAGATTCAGTCCGCCATAGTCTGGGGAGCCGGTGAGGTGGTCGGTCGCCTCGATCCGCGTCTGCGCAACACCCTGCTCACCATGCTGGACAGTGACAGACGAGACGACGAACCACTGGATGTCATCGCCACCTTCGCCGAGGACTCACCCGGCCTGGCCGAGAGCCTCACCGAGATGGGGGCCGTGATCGGGAGTCATTCCGGTCGCGTGGTGACCTTGAAGGCCACGGTGGGCAACCTGTTTGCCATCCTGGCGAGACCGGACCTGACCGAGCTGTCGCAGCCGAGTCTGCTGCAGCCAATGAATAAGTAACCCGAGCCGACGTGCTTTTCGAGGGAGATCCAGCCATGATCCCGAAACGGTCGATCCCAGCCAACACTCCGTTTTTCCTGAAGACCTCGCTGATCTTGTTGATCGTGCTGGTCCTGGCGGCAACACTCCAAGCAGCCACCGTGGATCCGCTGCTCCGCGGGTTTGCCCAGCGCGAGCTGGGGGGGGAGAAGTCTCAGTTCGGAATCAGTTACGAGCAGCTCATCGCCATCGAACCGGGAGCGACGTCGGCGGAAACTCGTATCGGCGTCATCCTGTTTCTGGACGGATCGTTGCCCGATCTGGCGCGGGTGCCGGGACTGGTGGTCGGTTCGGTGTCTGGAGACATCGCCACCGCTCGCCTGCCGCTCACCTCGCTGGAGCTGCTGTCCCGTACGG
>JBDRBC010000317.1:0-2044 GCA_043823125.1 bacterium
GAAGACGAGCAGGTCGTAGCCGAGCCAGGAGGCGGGATCCGTCGCGGCGGCATTCTCCACCACCACGGCATACCCCAGTCCTTCGAGCACGGCGGCAATATCACTGGCGGACTTGGTGTTCGGCCGCTGGTACCCTTCCGCGAGCACTTCACCGGTCTTCTCGTCTTCCCGCGGCGGGACGACACCGGAAGCGGTTCCGTCGTCGACGATCAGGAAGCTGCCGGAAGTCGCCGTGAGTAGCAGATCCACACCGACCAGATGCTCGTTGTCCACCAGGGTCACCACGGTGGTGGCCGGGGCCCAGCCGAGCTTGGTGGCGCGGACGGTGTAGGTACCGGCAATCAACCCGTCGAGAGTGTACTCGCCGGTCGGACCGGTATCGAAGCTCACACCTCCCGGCAGCGCTTCCACGTGGATGCCTGAGTGATCGGATTCGCCTTCGAGGGTGGCCACACCGGAGACACTGCCCGGCGCGCCGAGTTGCAGATCGACACCGGTCTGGTGCTGACCGCCGCTCAGGGTCACCGAGGTCTTGTCGGTGCGATAGCCGTCCTTGGTGGCAATGATGCTGTAAGTACCGGCGAACAGGCCGGGCAGCGTGTATGATCCGTCCGGACCGGTCATGACGTAGCCACCGTTGGGCACGGCTTCCACCCGGATGCCGGAGTGATCGGTCTCACCCTGCAGGGTCGCCACGCCGGAAACGGCGCAGTCGCCAGCCTCCTGGGCCATCAGCCAGGTCACGGTATTCTGCAGCAACGAGGCGCGGCAGCCGGTGTCCAGAGCCGAGTAGTTGAACAGGAAGAAGACGATCTGTCCGCCCTCGGGGGCCGGATTCGGATCGTAGGTGATGATGCTGGCGTCCGTGGGATAATCGGTCCAGGAACCGATCATCACCGCGTCAGCAGTCGGCACGTTGGCGTCCTGGTCGCCGTAACCAGCGTAGGTCATGGCCATCGGGCCGGTCAGGACGTTGGGCACGGTCATCACGTAATGTGTCGGCTCGGCAATGGTGATGTTACCACTCTGGTCGTGGTTCCAGTCCGTGGTGTGCAACACGTTCTCGGCGAAGGAACCGGACCCGTAGTGATCGTAACCGACCTCGCCGCCCTCGATGAGCAGATGGCCGCCACCGAGCACGAACGCTTCCAGGTCGGCCCGGAAACCCGCGTCGTTCAGGGTTGTCGTGTTGTCGCCACTGGCCACCATGATCAGGTCGTAGTTCACCCAGGTCACGGGATCCGAGGCGGTCATGGTCTCCAGGGTCACCGTGTAACCCAGGTCTTCCAGATCAGTCATCATATCGGCCGCGGCCTTGTGACCGGCAACTTCGTAACCCGGCGCCAGGAAGCTGCCGTCGGCGCCGTACTTGGCCTCGACAAATCCGGCCTTGCCGTCGTCGCTGATCAGCAGCAGGTCGCCGATGGTCGGCTCGAGTATGAAGTGCTTCTCGACAATCGGCTCCTCCATGGTGAGCTCGATGGTCACCGGGATGTAGTGCCACGCCTTGACCGTCACTCGATAATCGAAGTACGGCAGGGCGGCGGTGGCGTACGAGCCGTCCACCGGATTGGTGGCGGTCTCCGTGTACAGTTCACCGGTGTCGATGCGATACACCTTCACCGCGGCGGCCAGCGGCAGGCCAGTGCCGATCTCGGTCACCGTGCCGCTCAACACGCCACTCGGCGCCGGCAGCAGCACGATGTCGTTCACGTTGGCGCCGTAGTTCACGAAGAAATCGTCCACGTACGGCAGATACCCGAAGAAGTCCACCTCGATCTGGTAGCTGGCCACCAGGATGTCTTCTCCCACATCGTAGGCGCCCGAAGCGTTGGTCACGGCCGTGAACGCCAACGCCTTCGTGTCGTCGTAACCGTAGACCGTCACACCGGCCAGCGGCGTGCCACCGCTGCTCACCGTACCGGTCATGGTGCCGAAAGCCTCGATGATGTCGAAGGCTTCGGTATACAGATCGTAACCGCTCACGGCGATGATGCCTTCCACCTGGCCCAGCTCAGCGGGAGTCACGGCCAGACTCAGCGCA
>JBDRBC010000318.1:0-10846 GCA_043823125.1 bacterium
GGCGCTGATCAACGAGGCACGTAATCTTCGTCAGCGAATGGATGAGATACTGGATCGCCTCGGCTGGACATTTCCCGTCTATGTTCTGTTCACCAAGTGTGACCTGATCTCCGGATTCGCCGATTACTTCTCCTCTCTTTCCCCGGTGGAGCGCCATCAGGTGTGGGGGGCTCTTTACCGTCTGGAACCAGAAGGAGATCAGCGCGCAGCGGAGCGATTCAGTGAACATTTCGACACCTTGCTCGCAAATCTGCGCAACATGCGCGTTCGTCGAATGGCGTCGGTCTCCAGAAGTGAAGAGTGGGGTCGGGCTTTCATGTTTCCGGAGGAGTTCGCCAATCTGAAGAACCGGATGAGTCTCGTCATCGAAACCCTTTTCGAGGCCAATCCCTACCGCAAGGACCTCCCTCTATTCCGGGGGACGTACTACTCCAGCGGCAAGCAGGAGGGCAAACCGTTTGACCTTGTGGTCCAAAAAATCCAGTCGATGCTGGGAGCCGGTGCCGAGATCGATCAGACCGAGGAGCAAGAGGAAAAGTTCGACGCCTATTTCGTGCGGGACCTCTTTGCCAAGGTCCTGAAATCCGACCAGGGTTTGGTCCGGATGACCGGCGCGGCGGCTCGTCGCAGATCTCGCCTGGCTCTTCTCGCCTCGGCCGGATTCCTGACTATTGGCGTGCTGGCCTGCATCTGGATCGGGATCTCCTATGGCCGACTCCGGGCCAGGATGGACCGGACCAAGGCCGTTGCGGAAGAAGTCTCGAAACAGGTCCGGGCGGGAACCCTTGTCGAGGATCTGGAGAGGATGGAATATCTGCGACAGCGAATTACCGGGTCGTGGCGTTCCTTCCCGCTGATTGTCACCGATTCGGTACACCAGACCGCTCGCGGCATTTATCACCGCGCGATCAGCGATCGGATATTGAAACCCGTCGAGGAGAACATCGCCCGGGACCTGCGCAGTCCCTCGAATTTATATGGCCGGCAGGTCCGGCAAGCGCTCAGAGCCGAGTTGATGCTGTTGATGCCGACCAAGAAGGACAGCATCGGTTGGAATGCGCGGGCGTTGTCAGAAGGTCTCCAGGAATATGGCCTTGCCGACTACGAGGTCGATGATACTGCTCGACGGAACCTGGAAAACCTCGTGGAAGAATTTCTGCGCCTGGAACGCCCCTTGCCTGATGTCAATCGTGATTCAGAATTGCAACGGGGGGCGCGTCGACTATCGGACATACACTCCGCTCGCGAATTCTTCCGCGACATCGTCTACGAGGCGACCCAGGATGGCTGGGATCAGACGCTCGACGATCTGTTGCCTGATCAATCCATCTTCAGTTCTGACCGAACCATTCGCGCCGCGTTCACCCGTAACGGCTGGGAGAATACCGTTCGGGAGCTCATTCAAGACACCCACACGACGGTCGCGGCCGATAACCAGCTCATCCATCTGGCAAGAGGGGATCTTACCGAACAGCCCCCGGCCCGGGAAGATCTGCTCGAGAGTTATCACGATGCCTATATCGATGAGTGGGTCGACTTCATCGAATCGATCCACTTCAGGAAGAGTTACGGAAACTGCAGTGAGCTGGGCCCGGATCTGCGAAGGCTGCGGGGAAACTCCTCGTTACTCAGTCAGTTACTCCGGGGAGCGGCGGATCACTCCTACCTGGAGAGCGGATCTCCCGGCAATCTGGGGCAGGACAACGAGCAGATCGAGAGAATCGATTCGTATCTGAGGCCGCTCAGAAATCTTGTGGAAGCATCCGAGGATGAATCACCCCCGCTGGACGAATTCATCTCGGAATTGAAGTACGTTTACGACCAGGTGGATATATGCGCCGGGGACCAACAACAGCAGATCGATTATAACACCCTGCGCAGTGCCGGCCTCGTGCTGGATGACTTATCCGACACTTACCGTGGCAATCACATGGCTTCTGCCCTGACGACCTTTTTAAAGCGCCCTCTCACCCTTGCCAAGGCCGTTTTTGAAAAAGAGGATCGTGGCAGAATCGACCGGAAGAATCGTGAAGCCGTAGACGACCTTCAAACAGAGTGGAGTATCGGATACACACTCTTCAGCGACAAGCTCAGCCGATCATATCCCTTTGATCCCACTGGGCCGGATGCCGATCCTCTCGATGTGACCGCTCTGTTTGGCCCCAACGGGACGCTTGCCGAATTCTCGAGATTCCTCGAGCAAAGCTTGGTTTCGGAAGGGCGTGGAGCTAGCAACACTCTCAGTCTCGCCGAGAAACTCGGTCGTGAGCTTAACATAACAGACGATTCCTTCCGGGCTCGATTCACACTGCAGTCCCAGGCTGTCAGGTCCACTGGATCGGAAACAGGCGCAGACAATCTCAAACAGATAGACCAGGTAGTTCTCACCATTAATGGACACCGTCTTGTTGACCGTTTGGTGAGAACGAAAGATACATTTACCTGGCATAGCGACGATGCAGATCCACACAGTTCGCTTGTTCTTGAAGGGGGGGGACAGGAAATCGCGTCCATCGAAAAGGACACGATCTGGTGTCTATGCCGGCTCTTTGATGAAGCCGTGATCGCCGAGACGGATGAAGGCCGCCTGGTAACCTGGTCCTTTCCCGCTCAGGGCATCGAGGTCGACTTTCTCCTAACCACCCGTGAAGATTTTTTCATCGAAGGCTCAGCCTTCCGGACCTTCAAGATCCCCCATGGAGTACGTTAATGATTCCCCCCACGCACACCCTGGAGCTGGCAGGATTCGGCTGCTTCGGGAAATTACCCATCAGTCGGGAGTACATCGTTGAGGGCTCCCGGTGGTTATCCGAGAGCGGTTTCGACCAGTGGATCGGCGAGGGGGTCGGCCTGGCCAAGGCCCGCTTGGATCAGCATTTTCACCAGCGGATCACCGGATTTCCGCACTATCGTTTCTTCTGGGACGGCGGCCAGGACAACCAGCTGGCCGGGGTGATGTGTCCCAGCGAAGATGCCGCGGGCAGAAAAAGCCCCTTCGCCCTGTTCGCCTGTCTCCGAGGTTCCCGGATTTCGGCTATATCGACCGCCCTTCAGGTCTGGAGCCTGCAGGAACAGGCGGCAACGCTGCTCGAATCGGTCTCGACCGCTGAATCGCCGGTGACCTTACGGGAATCGATTCGATCGGCCGATCAGAACCCTCCATTCAACAACCAAGATTTCCAGGCGGAATATCAGCGCTTTCTGGCTGAACAGTCAGGAGGTTCCTTCTGGCGCAACGTCGGCGCAACAACAGACGACGGCGGGCGATTCACCGTCCTGCAAGCCCTGGTGGAAACCCTGGAGCCGTTGCGGAGGAACAAGAACCGGGCTTTTCGCGGAGGCATCCAGTACCCCCTGTCTCGTGGCAACAGCACGGATACAGCACTGGAATCGTGTTTCTGGCTCGACCTGACGGAAAACTGCCTGGGCCACCCGCTCGCTAGCAGCTGGTGGTTCCGTTCGCCCGGCGAACCGCAGGCCGACAGCCGACACCTCTTCCTCTTTCTCTCTCCTCCCACTGGAAATCAATGGATCAGCCTGATCGATCCGGACATGGACCTGGAGTCAATCAGCTACCTCGACCGGCCCTACGGCGTGGAGCCGCCCGAACAACGAATGGATCCGAACCTGCGTGCGATCCTGGAGTCGGAAACCTCGAACCTGGGCGAATACTTGCGCTGGGCCTCCGAATCCTGAGAGGTGCCGCCATGGCGGGAAATATCGAATTCGAATTCACTTTCTCCCAGACACATCCTGACCGCAATAGCTCACGCACCGAACAGACGCCTACGCGGTTCCTGGTTCTGGGCAACTTCAGCGGCTGCAGGCGCGGGGAAGCCGCGGCAGGGCCGATCTCCCAGCGAACCCTCCATCAACTGGACATCGATACCTTTGCCTCGGTGCTGACGCACTTGAAACCACGAATCCACCTCGATTCCTTCGGGGACAACAACACGAATCTCGAAATCGAGATCGAAGAAATGGATGATTTTCATCCCGATGGCCTGTTCCGCAAGCTGGACCTTTTTCGTTCTCTACGTGAGATGCGGAAACGCCTCCTCGATCCCGATACTTTTACCCAGGCCGCCGCGGAGCTCGATCCCGGCCGGGCCGAAGCTGGTCACGGCACAGACGAAGAGGCTGATGCTGATCAGGATGGAGACGCCTCACCCGCCCCGGACCAACAGGCACCCCGGGAGGACAGTTCCGACACCCTGGAACGGCTGTTGGGAAAGAAGCCGGCGGCCGATGCCGAGCCGTCCCCGCAGCAAACCATTTCTCGTGGCAAGGCAGCCCTGACACCCTTGATCCGGGACTTGATCGCCCCCTATATCATCCCCGAGGCCGACCCCCGACAGGATGTTTATGTGGAATCCGTGGATGCAGCCATCCGGGAGCAGATGCGCTCTGTACTCCACTACCCCACATTCCAGGCAGTTGAGTCGGGCTGGCGTGGTCTCGACTGGCTCGTTTCCGAGCTGGAAATCGGCGAGGAATTGCAGCTCTTCGCCTGCGATCTGACCAAGGAGGAATTGCTGGCCGATCTGCGGGGAACGGCGGGCCGCCTCGAGGATTCTGAATTCTACAAGTTGTTGATCGAGAAGGAGATCGGCACGCCGGGCGGACGAATCTGGTCGTTTCTCCTTGGCGATTACTCATTCGGACACTCCGAAGATGATGTTTTCCTCCTGGCGGCTCTCGGTGCCATCGCCTCGAGAGCTGGGGCGCCGTTCCTGGCCGGCGCCAAGGCGGAAATCCTCGGTTGCCAATCACTGGCCGAAAATCCTGATTCTTCCACCTGGTCGGTCGGAGATCCTGCTGATCGAGAGCGGTGGGCAAGCCTCCGGAGTTCCTTGCAGGCTTCCTGGCTGGGTCTGGCTCTGCCCCGTGTCCTCTTGCGGGTGCCTTTTGGATCCCGAACCGACACGATCGAGTCGTTCCCCTTCGAAGAACTCACGGGGGATCCCGACCACGAGTCCTTCCTGTGGGGCAATGCGGCTTTTGCCTGCGGCTTGCTCCTGGCCAGGGACGTTTTGAATCAATCCGGGAACCAGCTCCTTGAGGGGCTGCCCGCCTATGTCAACGACCGGGAAAACGTCAAGACAATGCAGCCATGCGCGGAGGTCTTGCTCAGCGAACGGGTTGGGCTCGAGATCCTGCAACAAGGACTCATGCCTCTGCTGAGTCACCGAGACCGTAATGTTGTATCTATCATGCGGTTCCAGTCTCTGGCCGAGCCGCCGACACCTCTCGAGGGGCGGTGAAACCGGCGGGAAACCGTCGTTCCCGGGGCCTCACCGAATGGATAAAACTGATTGACAGTCAAGGGTCTCGCAAGTACCCTCGATTTCGGGATATAGCGCACGATCTTTCGAAACTGGTGAAGCGGTTGCACCGAGCTGCTAAGCGGGTCGTTGTTGGGTCTTGTTGTTATTTTGTCTCCTGTACAGCGATTTATGGATCTGACTCGATCAATACAGTGGAAGACCATACATGAATCATGTGATTAACACCGACGAGCTGCTCCAGGAAGTTTCACCAGAAGCGCCTTGTGGTGAAGACCTCGAGTACGACCCCGAATTCGTGGCCATGGAGAAAGCCTCCGAGGGCAAGGCCGTGCAGCAGGTCGGCGATTCCATCATTCCGGCCCAAGACCCCAACTGGCGTTCGGTCAAGAACAAGGCGCTCGAACTGAACCAGAGAACCAAGGACCTCAGGGTTGCCGTGTACCTGACCCAGGCGATGGTGCCGATCCATGGTCTGGTGGGACTGCACGACGGGCTCACGCTGGTGCTGGGGTTGATCGAGCGCTACTGGGACGATTTCCACCCGAAACTCGATCCGGACGATAACAACGATCCCACGATCCGGGTCAATACCCTGCTCAATCTCTGCGGTCAAACGACCATGTTGAGACTCATTCGCGAGGTGGAGCTGGCCAGCGCCAAGGGACTGGGACAAGTCCTCTTTCGTGACTATCTCATCGCCGAAGGGAAGCTGCCGGTCCCGGAAGACACGGAAACCCCGCCTCCCGGACTTGCCGAACTGGGTGTCACCTTCATGGGCTGCGATCTGGAGGAACTCCAGGAAAAGGCCGAGGCGGTGGAACAGTCGATCGGCCTGGTCGAAGCCATCGAGTCCGCGCTGATGGAGAAGGTGGGCGCTTCCCACGCGGTTGCATTCACCCCCATCATCGAAATCCTCAAGGAACTGAACGGTATTTTCGTCGAACATCTGACACGGCGAGGTGCAGGCACCCCCGAAGCCGAGGGCGTCAGCAGCCCAGGCCAGGACCAGGCCCAACCGGTAACCGGAGCCGTCAACTCGCGGGAAGATGTCATCAGAGTTCTGGACCTGGCGTGTGATTACTTCCGGCGCAGTGAGCCCTCAAGTCCGGTTCCGCTGTTACTGATGCGAGCCAAGAATCTCGTGTCCAAGGAATTCCTGGAAATCATCCGGGATATAGCGCCGGGCGGTGTGCAGGAGGTGGAAAACATCCGAGGCCCCGATTCCGGGTAGGCGTTACCTGGAATCCGGGTTCGTCATGGCCAGTGATACAGGTGGAAAACCAGAAATCATGATTGCGATCCCGATTGTGGGAACGGGAGGAGGTACCCCGTGCCGAAGCAGAGCAAGGCGAAGTTCATCGGGAGAAACCGCGCACCAAGAGTGCAAATCGAGTACGATCTCGAAACAGCCGGTGGCGAGAAGACAATCCAGCTGCCATTCGTGATGGGTGTGATGTCGGATCTTTCCGGAAATCCGGAAGAATCCCTGCCGGACGTGGCGGATCGCAAGTTTCTCACCATCGATGTTGACGACTTCGATGACAGACTCAAGGCCATGAAACCACGAGTTGCTTTTACAGTCCCCAACACTGTGACCGGAGAAGGCAATCTCAGCGTCGACATCACCTTCGAGAGCATGGACGACTTCTCGCCGGCCGCGGTTGCCAAGAAGGTCGGCGCGTTGAGGGAATTGCTGGAAGCTAGACAGAAGCTATCCAGCTTGCTGACCTATATGGACGGCAAGAGCGGGACCTATCCACTGATCGAGCGGATGCTCAAGAATCCGGCACTTATGGAGAGTCTGGCCTCGGCTGCGAAATCGAGCGCCGAGGAGGGTGAAGGCGGAGCTGAGGAGACGGAGAAAGAGGAGTAGTCGAAATGCCTGATGAAAAACGTGAAGGTGATGCTCCAGAGCAGGAAACGCTAGAGCCAAGTGACTGGGACGTGCTGGTCAAGAAGGAGTTCAAGCCCAAGACCAAGCAAGCCGAGAAGGCCGTGAAGGAAGCTTGTGAAACCCTGGCGTTACAGGCGATCAAGGAAAGCACTCTGATTTCCGACGACGCGATCGAAACCGTAGAGGCCATGGTCGCGGAACTGGATCGAATGCTCACCGAGCAGATCAATCTCATCCTCCACCATGCTGATTTCCAGCAACTGGAGGGTTCCTGGCGTGGCCTGCATCACCTGGTCAACAACACGGAAACCGACGAGATGCTCAAGATTCGGGTCATGAACATCTCGAAGAAGGACGTGGCCAATACCCTGAAGAAGTACAAGGGGACAGCCTGGGACCAGTCGCCACTCTTCAAGAAGATTTACGAAGAGGAATACGGCATGTTTGGTGGCCAGCCGTATGGCTGTCTGGTGGGGGATTATTACTTCGATCACAGTCCGGTCGATGTACAGATGCTCGACCGGATTGGCGAGATCTCGGGCGCCTGTTTCGCTCCCTTCATCACTGCTGCGGATCCCAAGCTGATGAACATGGACAGCTGGCAGGAACTGAGCGATCCCCGGGATCTGACCAAGATCTTCTCAACTCCCGAGTATGCCGCCTGGCAGTCTCTCCGGAGCGCGGACGACTCTCGTTACATCGGCTTGACCCTGCCGCGTTTCCTGGCTCGTCTCCCTTACGGCGCCAAGGGCGAACCGGTCGAGGAGTTCGCCTTCGAAGAAGATACCGGGGGCGGAGACCACACCAAGTTCACCTGGGCCAATTCGGCGTACGCCATGGCGGTGAACATCAATCAATCGTTCAAGGAATTCGGCTGGTGCTCACGGATCCGTGGCGTCGAGTCGGGCGGGGCGGTCGAGGGCCTTCCCACCCATACCTTCCCGACGGATGATGGCGGGGTGGCCATGAAGTGTCCGACGGAGATCGCCATCACCGACCGGCGGGAGGGGGAACTGGCAAGTAATGGCTTCATGCCCTTGTTGCACCGGAAGAACACCGACATGGGCGCGTTCATCGGCGCCCAGTCCTTGCACAACCCCCCCACGTTCGACAAAGAGGAAGCACAGGCCAACGCCAATCTGGGGGCTCGCCTGCCGTACATCTTCGCCACTTGCCGCTTTGCTCACTACCTGAAATGCATGGTCCGTGACAAGGTCGGCGGCACCATGACGAGGAAACAGCTCCAGGGATACTTGCAGGACTGGATCAAGAAATACGTGGATGGCGACCCGGAGAACTCCGGCGAAGCGGTCAAGGCCAGGAAACCGCTTGCCGAAGCGAGAGTTGACATCGTGGAGAACCCCGAGAACCCCGGTTATTATAAATCCACGTTCTACTTGCGTCCTCACTATCAACTCGAGGGGCTGACCGTCTCTCTGCGGCTGGTTTCGAAGCTCCCGGCGGAGTAGGGACTTGATCAACTACAATCTCACTGCTGCCGGGGGCCACAGATTGTAGCGAGGAGGAAAATTGTCGTGCTCCCGGACGAGCTTTCGGTCAATGGATAGAATGAATGTATGATCACCAAGCGGAAGGAGAAGCGTCATGGCGGTTGACATGTTCCTCAAGCTGACGGGAATCGATGGTGAATCCGCTGATTCGGTTCATGCGGGCGAAATAGACGTGCTCGCCTGGAGTTGGGGGGCCACTCAGTCCGGATCAATGCATACAGGGGGAGGCGGTGGTTCCGGAAAGGTCAACGTCCAGGACGTCTCCGTGACCAAGTACGTGGACTCTGCTTCTCACGTTCTCCTCAAGCATGTCCACACAGGTGCACATATCGATGAGGGTGTCTTGACGATTCGCAAGGCTGGCGGCTCACCAATCGAGTACGTCATCATCAAGATGAGAAAGATCATCATTACCAGCGTTTCCACCGGGGGAAGCGGGGGTGAAGACCGTCTAACCGAGAACATCAGCCTGAACTTCAAGGAGTTCGATTACGCCTATACACCCCAGCTTGCTGATGGAAAGGGCGATGCCGCGAAGGAGTTCTCTTTTGACATCCTGGGCAATACGGAACTCTAGACTCGCTGCCGAACTGAACTGAGCGCGGCAGCCAGGAGACTTACTTTTGGTATTGCCCTCGATCGACCGGGGCTCCAGGGGCGTGAGGGTTTGGGGCCCCTCATTTTGCCCGCCCGGTGTCGATCCCTGCGATGCCCCTAAGACACCGGAGGGGGATCGATGAGTAACGATATTCAGCTACACGGAGAGAATCTCCAGGAGACCTTGAGCCGGCTGCAGGATCGGGTTCGCAACGAGCCAGCCAATGCCAAGCACCGGATTTTCCTCTTTCAGCTCCTGGCGATCCTGGGCGACTGGAACCGCGCGCTCAATCAACTCAACGTGCTGAAAGAGATGTCCCCCGAGACAATTCCCATGGTGGTCACCTACCGGGAAGCCATCCGTTGCGAAATGCTCAGGGCGGAGATCTTCGCGGGCCAACGATCGCCCGTCGTCTTCGGTGAACCCGAGTCGTGGACGGCGTTACTGCTCGAATCCCTCCGCTTGACAGCCGACGAGAATTATTCGCAGGCCGAGGAATTGCGTGCGCAGGCCTTCGAGGCGGCGCCGGCGATAGCCGGAATCATCAACGGGCATTCCTTCGACTGGATCGCAGATGCGGACTGCCGCCTGGGCCCTATCATCGAGGTCATCGTCGACGGTCGTTACGTCTGGGTGCCGTTTCACCGGGTGCGTCGAATCGATATCGAGGAGCCAGCGGATCTCAGAGATTCTGTCTGGATGCCGGCCCATTTCATCTGGTCCAATGGCGGAGAGCTGGTTGGCCTGATCCCCACTCGGTACCCGGGAACGGAAACCAGCGAAGACGACCAGCTGAAGCTTTCCCGCAAGACGGCGTGGATCGAGGCCGGTGTCGATACCTTCCTCGGCCAGGGACAGAAGATGTTCACGACCGACGCCGAGGAATACGGGATCATGGACATCCGGCAGGTCGATCTCGAAACAGCGGCTGACAGCGACGGAGCGGGATCGGATATGGATTCGAGCCATGCCTAGAGTCCCACCACAGGACCGACTCCAACCTTCCCTGCTCGATCGCCTCACGGACGAGGACCCGTCCCAGAAGAGCGAGGCGCCGGAACACCGCGTTCTGTCCATGGAGGCATTGCGACAGTGCGTGCTCCGTGACCTGGGCTGGCTTTTCAACACCGGCGACCTCGATGCGATCGAAAACCTCAAGGACTACCCCCTGGTGGCGGAGTCAACGCTGAACTATGGCATCGCCCACCTGGCCGGAACCCAGAAATCCAGTATCGAAGCCCGTGACATAGAACGGCGGCTTCGGCAGGCCCTGGTGAGATTCGAGCCTCGCATCCTGCGTGATACCGTGAAGGTAGAATTTCTCGTGGGTGAGCACGGCCCGAGTTACAATGCGATAACCTGTTACATTGAGGGGATGCTCTGGGCCGACCCGGTTCCCTTGCACATCTTCTTGAAAACCGAGGCCGATCTCGAAATGGGTACGTTCGCGATTACAGAACAGGCCGGGCGGGAAGAGAACTGATGGATCCGCGACTCCTCAAGTACTACGAGCGTGAACTCGGCTTCATCAAGGAGATGGGAGCGGAGTTTGCCC
>JBDRBC010000319.1:0-23945 GCA_043823125.1 bacterium
TGAGCTTCCTCGAGCTGATCGGATACGTCCGCGATGAGAATATAAGCCAAGGTGATCCGGCGTTTTATCCGGCGTGTGTATTGGGCCGCTTGTTCCAGCAACTCTGCCAGGGAATACCTACCTGCCACCGGCATGAGTCGAAGGCGTCTCTCCTCGGAAATCCCGCATACGGATATGGTGAGTCCCACCTTGAGATTGGGGGTTGTCAACACACTATCCAAACCGGACCGGTGACCAGAGGTCGATAATGTTATCCGTCTGGCGGAGATGGCGAAGCCATTCTTGGCGGTGAGTGAATTGAGGGTACTGTTCACTGCCGGCCAATTGTCGAGCGGTTCTCCCATACCCATGAATACGATGTTGAACTGTCGCTGGCCGTGTCCCGGTAGCGGGTGTGCTGAAAGATCAGCCTGTAAGTGAACTATCTGTTCGAGGATTTCGCCAGGTGTGAGTTGTCGTACCAATCCGCCATGAGCCGTGGCGCAGAACCGGCAAGCCATGGCACAACCAACCTGGGAGGAGACACAGAATGTGGCATGATTCTCCATGGGGATCAGCACACTCTCGATGGTTTCCGCATCGCGTAAAGTGAACAGGTATTTACGCGTGCCGTCGGAGGCCACGATCCGTTCAGAGGGCTGGAGCGCCTGCAGATCGTGTGTGGTGGCCAGTCGTTGTCGCAATGTTGTCGGTAGATTAGTCATCTGTTCCCAGGTGAAGGCACCGTCCTGAAACAACCACTTGGCCAGTTGACGACCACGGTACCCCGGCTCACCGAGGCCGGTCAAAACGGCAGGTAATTCATGCGGCTCGAAATCTCTGAGTAGTGGTTTGAGATCAGGCATGCTGGTCCTGTGGCCCTGGTGACGGTCCGTTCCGTGACCACCCTATATTGGGGACAAGGAACTACCTCGAGAGATCGATCTTGACACTGGTGTAGGAGGCTGTGCAAGGTACCTCATCGGCATGTTCGCCCGGGAACAGTAGCTGTGCAAGGAGTAAAGAATGATTTTTCCCGAGGCCGGGTTACTGACTCTCGGCGATCGCAACCGTCTCTATCTCATACGTCTGCTCCTGGATCGTCCGTTTTCGGTGGGCGAGCTGACCACGATCACCACTCTGGGGCAGTCCCTGGTTTCCCACCATCTTGCAATCTTGGCACGAAACGGCTGGGTCGATGCTGAACGGGATGGTCGCCGGAGAGTGTATCGAGTCGTCGCTGATGGCTCCCCCCTGAGCCCGTTGGCCAGCTGGATCAAACGGTATATCCAACTCCCTCGTGAATGGGACAACAAGGCTAGTGTGATCCCCGCGCCCGCCAAACCGCCGCAACAGAGTGGAGATCTGGAGGATTACCTACTGTGAGACGAACTGGAGTATTCACTTGAAAACCGTTCTTATCGTCGACGATGAAGCTGCCATTCGCGAAACGCTGGATCAGATTCTCAGCTATGAGAAATACCGTGTACGCAAGGCCGGCACCGGACCTGAAGCGCTGGATCAGCTCACTGCTGAGCCTGTCGACGTGATTCTGCTGGACATCAAGATGCCAGATATGGACGGGTTCGAAGTCCTAGACGCCATGAAGGATATGGGGATTTCGGTGCCGGTTATCGTCATATCAGGACACGGAACCATTGAAACGGCAGTGGAGGCAGTGCGCAAGGGAGCTTACGACTTTCTGGAGAAGCCGTTGGACCGGTCAAGGCTCCTGGTGACCTTGCAGAATTGTCTAGCCCACCAGCGAGTTCTCGCCGAGAAAGAGGAATTGCAGGAAAGAGGCGGATTCAATACGCCGCTCATTGGCGAGTGCGACGAGATCCAGGCCATTCGGTCATTTATCAGCAAAGTGGCACCCACGGATTCGACGGTTCTAATCACCGGCGAAAACGGTACTGGCAAAGAACTCGTGGTGCGCGCTCTTCATAACGGCAGTTCGCGTGCCAGGCAATCGCTGATCGAGGTCAACTGCGCGGCCATTCCCCGGGAGCTGGTGGAGAGCGAGCTTTTCGGCCACGAGAAAGGCAGTTTCACTGGCGCCGAGAAGAAAAGGATCGGGAAATTCGAGCAAGCAGACGGTGGGACACTTTTTCTAGATGAAATTGGCGATATGAACGAAGAAGCCCAGGCGAAGGTGCTCAAGGCTGTGGAAGAGAGTAAATTCGAACGGGTGGGCGGGACCGAAACTCACCATGTGAATGTGCGGATCGTCGCCGCAACGAACCGCGATTTAGCCGCCCCAGGTTCCGGTTTCCGGCAGGATCTGTTTTTTCGACTCAATGTCCTAGCGATCCATTTACCGCCACTCCGTGATCGGGGAGAGGATATTGAGCTTCTCCTGGATTATTTCATGCAGGTTCTGGCGGTACCACTCAAGATGGAACCTAAATCGATTTCGGCCGAAACAGTCTCTCTTTTAAGGGATTACAGCTGGCCAGGCAATGTGAGAGAGCTGCGAAACCTCGTGGAAAGATTACTCATCCTGGCGCCCAGCTCGAAAGTCAAACCCAAGGATCTGCCTCTTTTACCTGGGATGACCTCGGCAACAATCGCGGGGCCGGAATCTGAAAACTTCCTTGTTTGCAAAGATTTCCAGGAATTCAAGACCAGATCCGAGAGTCATTTTTTACAACACAAACTCAAAGAAAACCGGTATAATGTGAGCAAGACTGCCGAGAGTCTGGGGATGCAACGGAGCAATCTCTACAAAAAGATTGCCAAGTACGAGTTGCGTACCCAGCCACCGGATTGAATGGCGCCATGTGATGGTTCTAGCGACCGAATTGATTCTAAAAAGGGGAATTGACGCTCGGATGTCCTTTTCGTATGTTAAAGAATAAGAAGAAGGAGAGAACATCGAGCCATTAAATAACGGAGATGTTTTCTCCTTCCAATTACACTCTGAGTGTGGTTGAATGTTGACAGAGGAGAAGCTTATGAAAAGGGTCCTGACAACTTGTGTTCTGCTCTTGACTCTGTTCTTGATGTCCAGCGGTGTCGCCATCGCTGGCTCAGGAGTCAGCGGGCCAGATTTCCCGCCTATCGAACCGCCAACCGATGATCCGGCAGATAGCGGCGACATGGTGTTCGGGGTGACTGGCGATCCAGACGCACTCGGCGGGGGGAATTTAGGCCCATCAGACGCCGAAGGTGTGGTTGTAGATACCGATAACTTCATCGATGTCGAAGACTTGGTGGAGTGGCTATTGCAAACACTCTGGTTCGCCTCATTGTAGCCCTTGATGTGCTGGTGACCGTCTGGTGCGTTTGATTGAGTAGAGAGTCGTGAGATAGTTCGTCCGCCCACTCGCCAGGGGACGTAATCCATGAGCGACCGACTTGAAGGTCAAAATAGATCTGAATCGGAAGAGCGAGCCTACTCAGGTATACCGGAAGCGCGTAGACCTGAAAAAGTCGAGTGGGATCGTCTTGAGGAAATTGGCGATCTGCACTTCGAGGGATCAGCATACTCTTCTTCGATTGATTATTATAGTCGACTTTTAAATGAAGGACACGGGGTCGGAGTTTCATCCAGACGCTGTCTTATCATCTTGCGTAAATGCGTCAGCGCCGCGCTTCATATCGGGAATTTGAATCTCGCAGAGTCACTCCTCGCTCGTTCAAATGAGTTCCTGAATGCTATTCCCGATCTGTCGGGTGCGGAGCGTAGCCGGCTCATGGCGCCACTTCTCGGCAGCCGGGCAGGTCTCCTGTTCCAGCGGGGTGCGTACAGAGATGCTCTCCAGTCAGCAAAACATGCTTTTACCGTTCTAGCGATCACTGACGAGCACAAGGAAGTGGCGAATTTACAGCTGGTGATGGGAATCTGTCACCATAGGCTTGGCCGGTTGGCAAAGGCTGAAGAATTCTATGCCGACGCTCTCTCGACCTTCCGCAGGATTGACGATGAGCTCGGTACCGCCACCATCTTCAACAACCTGGCACTCTGTCACAAGAATGCATGCCGGTGGGATCGATCACTCAGTTTCATCGACAAAGCTGTCGACCTGGCCAGCAAGCACGGTGCAACCATCCTGCTTTCTGGGCTGCATCTGAATAGAGGAATTATCCTCATCAAGATGAACCGGTTAGGTGAAGCCAGAACTTCACTAGTCAAATGCATGCGGTTATCGAGTAGTCTGGGCGATATAGCGCGCAGGACGAAAGTTTGTCTGGCACTCGGAAAACTCGAGATGAAAGCAGGCCGGCTCGCTCGTGCCGAGGAACTCATCCTGGAAGGCAAGACCTTGGCCGAGCAGGAGCATTTCCTGCGTGAACGGACCATTGCCGATGAATATCTGGGAGACATCCTTCTGGCGCATGGCGAGGTTGCGAAGGCGCTTTTCAATTACGACCTCGGTCTTGAGAGTTGTGGGAAACTCGGTAAGGCAAATGATATCGAGGGGGAACTGTTACGCCGTATCGGCGAGGCCCAGCGTCTCCTCGGGAACACGGACGAAGCCATTCAAGCTTGCGAGTCAGCCATCGAGACCTGCAAATCTTGCGGCGAAGTTTATGAATTGGGCTTTTGTTATCAGACCCTCGGCAAGGTGTTTGCAGAGCGAGAGGAATGGGAGCGAGTCGATTCCCACTTTCGCAAGTCCATTGCTACCTTCAAGAAACAGAATTTAATTCTCGAATGGTGTCACGCCATCCTCGAGTTCTTCGAAACTCGAGGCGCTTCAGCTGGCCATCGCGAGTTTCTCTTGTTACGGCGTGATTTACTGGAAGCCCAAGAGGAAGCAGCCTCAACCGTTAGCGACCATGTCTTGTGCCTGGTTTTACGAGCACTAGCTGAAGTTCAGCTTCGATTGGGGCAGTTTGACGACTCGATGCTGACGGTTTGTGAACTTGAACGCAATATGAGTGGAACCAACGATTCCGAATTGCTTGAGTCGGTTTCAGCGTTACGCAGTCGTATCGAGTGCGGGATCCTCGGGGAAATTGAAGGCACCGGAAGTCACGTTCAAGCGATCTCGGGTATTCCAGGCATTTTCAATCGAAACGACGCGTCTATTCCTCGCAATCTTTCCTCGGTGCTGCAGGCCGGTATGGAGAAAGTCACGGCGAGTTGCGGATTTATCGCCATGGTGACCGACAACATTAGTGATTCTCCGCTCCGTATTGTAGCTAGAGAGGGAGTTACCGATAATCTGGCCGGGCAACTGGCGCGCTGGTTTTCCCAGCACGAACAAACTGATCCAACCGGTTCTGTTCTCTTTTCACGGTTGACCAAGCGCGATCCGTTACTGAAAGCGGTTCCTGCCTTGCATGGTTTGGCGAGAAGTTGCGTCTTCATGCCCATTGCGATGGACGGGAGTCAGTTTGGATTACTCTTTCTCGGCAAAGCTCAGGGGCACTCAGCGCAAGAGGGCTTTGGAAGGTCTGAACTCGACTTTCTTGCCACGTACATGGGATTTCTCGCTCTCTTCCTGCTCGAAAAAAGCAGGGGAGGAGGGATGGGGCAAGACCAGCATATTCCCTCACCTATCGAAGGTGTCGCAAGTTTCGAGAATATCATCACGCAGAATGAGGCGATGCTTGAGGTCTTGAGCTTAATTCGCAAGGTCGCCCCCAGTGAACTTACCACCTTGTTGAACGGTGAAACTGGGACCGGTAAAGGGTTGTTTGCCTATGCGATCCACGCCTTGAGCCGACGCCACCGTAAGAGGTACCTAGCCATCAACTGCGCCGCCATTCCTGAGGGCTTGCTGGAGAGCGAACTGTTCGGTCACAAGAAAGGCAGCTTCACTGGAGCCTATGATGATAAACCTGGACTTCTTGTTGAAGCAGAAAGCGGATCAGTTTTCCTAGACGAGATTGGGAAAATGCCACTGAGCATGCAGGGCAAGTTACTACATTTCCTCGACACTAAAGTCGTTCGTCCAGTTGGTTCGGTTCACGAACAACGGGTGGACGTACGGATTATCTGCGCTTCGAAGACCGATTTGCAGAATTTGGCGTCTCAAGGGCTATTCCTTGAGGATCTGTACTACCGACTCCTGGATTTTCCCTTGTTTATTCCACCTTTACGTGAACGTCGGGACGACATTCAGCTTCTTATGCAGCATTTCATTGACAGATTCTCACAAGAGTTGGGTATAGAAGCTCCGGGGTGCGGATCACCATTCTTGGATGCACTCATCCAACACGATTGGCCAGGCAACGTTCGTGAACTCGAAAAATGCATCAAGAGGGCGATCGTTCTGGCTCAAGGCGAACAACTACTACGGCCGGAGCATTTGCCCCCTGCCATTGCGGGCTATTCCTTGACCAACGGCACCGAGAGCACTATTCCACCTTTACGTGAGACCATCGGCAGTGTGGAATGCCGAGAAATCACTCAGGCCTTGAAGATGACTAGGGGCAATAAGTCCAAGGCGGCTCGCATCCTTCAGATCAGCTATCCAAGTCTGCTCAAGAAAATCCGTTTCTACGGAATTCACATGCATTGATCCGCCCGGCGTTGTATCCTTAACCCCATGCTTCACAATGAAGTGAGGGGATTTTTTAGGGTCTAATCTCCGGGCATTATTATTCCCACTGTGATAATGCCGCATTTCTAGCATCCTCAGTCATTAATTTCGTTTATAGCTTAAGTCTTTTATTAGCAAAAGATTGCGTCGCTGTGTATTCTGGCTATAAAAGAAGTTAATAATCGAAGAACTTCTTCGGGACCGGACATTATAGATGATCGCCAACTAACGGAATTAGTTGCAACGTTTTACAAAATATCACGAAACAGTCACAACTTGGTATGGAGAGTGCAATGATATACAGGTAGTGAAGGGGTGAGTTGTAGGGAACAAGCCACTTCGCGAGATCAAGGCAAACGCTGAAAGTCAGTTTCGGGAAGGGGAGTGAGCGACCTTCCATCGCTAACCAGCAGATGTGAAGGGAGTTTTCATCAAGAAGGGCTCGTAAGGAGATCTTTAAGAGGTGGGGTCTTAAGGATACATCCCCACGAGCATGGGAGAACTAGCCAGCTCCCCTCCCGATTTGACCGACGCAAAGCCAAACTAGCAATACCACTTTCGAGTGGTTTAGAAAGAGCCTCACGGATCTTGAAGAGGCGAGATTCAAGATCCGAGAGCCCAACAGGGCAGGGGCTCTTTCCTTATTGTATTCTCCTTCGATACGTTATCACTGATTTCCCCCCACATGCAACGTCTCCAAAAGAGGAGCCGGTGCACTCCTCGGAGAACAAGTGGTGATCTCTTCTCGTGTCGGAATCTTGCCAGAAAACCCTGTCTATTCCCCCCAAAATACATACTGATTATCCACATCGACAGCCCAGGAGAATAGTGCATAACCTGTAGATTAACAACAGGATACCAAATATCCAGCGTATTTTATAACTCGCGTGGGTGCCCTTCTTCGGTCGAACAGAGCTCATTCCGTGCTTATCCGTGGATGTTTGGCATAAAGACTGCGATATGAGAAGTCGAACCGACACGGAATTGAGTTCGGTTCAATCAAGGGAGGTGAGCGATGCTGACATGGCGCAAGAAAGAGAAGATCAAGAATTTATGGAGAGGCCATCAATTGCTGGTTTTGGGATTGTGTTCCGTGATGGCCGCTGGCTGCTTGCTCTTATTGGCTGGGTGTGAAGAAGAATGCGTGACTTGTCTGAGTGACACGCCACCAGTGGTGCCGACTGGAGTATATTCCGTGACCGGGGACGGGTACATCACCCTGTACTGGGATTTCATGGAATACGAGACTGCTGAGGAACTGGATGCGTATCTCATCTGGAGAGATGACAATGCTGATGGCGCCTTTGAGCTTCTTGCGGAGGTGCCGGTAGGATCGTATTTCGATGAATTGACCTATCGATTCATTGACCAGACTGTGATAAACGGCCGCGATTATGAGTATGCCGTCAGTGCAATCGATGCCGCAGGCAACGAAAGTGCACTCAGCTATGAGATTGTCATCGATACCCCTAGGCCCGAGGGCTACAACCTTGAACTGCACGACCTGAACAGTGCCGCCAATCTCATGCTATGTGGTTTCGATTTCAGTTTACTGGGACAGGGCCGCACTGATCCCACGTTGCCAAACACCACGGCTGACATTTTCGTTTTCTTCGAAGGTGGGATCCCGTATGTCGAGGTAGCTCGATCTGGCGTGTTCTTGCAGGATTACGGGACATTTCTGGATGGCAATGATGTCAGACTAGATTGGGTCGACTGGGCGCCAGAAGGTGGCTATTCCCAGACTGGCAGAGCCGAGCTGATCTTCGGCCATGCGTATATTGTCGAGATCCTGGAGCCGGGGTCCAGCGAACTGCATTACGCAAAATTCGCCGTGGGTACCATCCGGAATGACAGCAGACAAGTTGTAATCGACTGGGCCTATCAGGAAGTGACGGGGTTGCCCGAATTGAAGGCAGCCCCGGACAAAACGACCGTAGCGTTCGATTTCGAGCCCATTAAGTTCTAGTGCGAAACCGGGAATGCTCTCCCGGTTCAGCGAGGAGGAAAGACATGGGCATTTACTCACTCGAACAAGAATCTGAAAGGGACCGAACCTTTCGCCTGGAACCACCACAGTACTTATTGCTGCCACCGTCCATGTGGCGTCTCCGACTGGTCAGTACCTTGATACTGCTGTTAGTAGTGATCCTATGTTTCGCCTTTGCGGTCCAGGCCGCTCCGGTGGAGGATGCTTCTGAAACCGTTGCCACCGAAAGCGGCTGGGTGGATTACGACAGCGTCCCGCTGCGAGTCAACATCTGGCATGACAAAGACTCCGATGATGTCTATCAGCGTGGTGAAACAGTAAACGTCAGGTTCGAAACCAACCAGGATGCATATGCGGTGATCTACCGGATCGATGCCGAGGGCGAGGTGAATATCCTCTGGCCCCACAGCCGATTTGATGATGGTTTCGTATTTGGCCATCACCAGTACTCCTTGCCAGCCAACGGGTCTCCGACGATCCGAGCTGGGGGCGAGGAAGGTATTGAATACGTGGAGGCCGTGATTTCCAGTTATCCTTTCGATCTGCGCAATTTGGAGGTGGATTTCCATCACGAAGTTAATGATGAACAGTTCAAGTACTTCGTAGCCGGCGATCCTTTTCTGGCCATGAATGAGGTCAATTTCGCAGTGACCGGCCTGGAGGATTCAACCGATTATGTGGTAACTGATTACACGAGTTACTATGTGCACGAGCAGGTTGATCATCCGCGATACCTGTGTAGCCAGTGCCACGACGATGATGTCAATTATCATCCATACAATCAGACGTGTTCCGTGGAGATTCATTACGACTACGGCTGGTATAATCGGTGGTACCTGCGTTACGGCTACTACCCGGTTTACTACACCCCGGCATACTACTATGTCGATCCATGGACCTGGACGCCTTGGGTGAACTACTACTACACACCGTGGTACACGTGGCCTAGGGGCAGTGTCTACAACTGGCCGCATTCGTACTACTGCTGGTATGACTCGCCATACTACCATGGCTACTGCTACAGCCACTGGAGTGATGGCCACCGCCGTTATCGACCGCTTTCCAAGACCTATGCAACTCGGTACAAGGATCACGAATCACTGATCCGTAGGCGAAGTCCGATGATGAAGGATGGCCGGCCAGCGGAAGAAACACGCGTGGCCATGCGGGACCGCACTCGACTACGTACCAGAGATTCCCAGGTGGTCAAAGGCGCCGCTGACGCTGACGGTCGCGAGCGATTTCGGGATGTAAAGGCGGAAGATCGGACCAGGCGAACTTTCCGGCAACCCGAAATAGACCGAACGACCGCTGGTCTACGGTTGCGTACCTCGGGACCGGGCCACAAGGATAATCCCGGCGCTGATCAGAAAACCGATGGGCGCACTGGGGGCGAACGGATCCGCTTGCGGGATGGCGGCTCCTCACCACCCAAGGCTGATGCTGAGCGTAAGAGGAGTGGCGGTAGGATTCAGGTGCAGGATCGTTCCGCGAAGGGGGGATCCACATTCCAGGATAGGTCCCGGAAGGTGGATGAACGGAATCGGGGCAGTAGCCAAAATATCCGCCCGGTGGAGCCGCGAAAGCAGGGATCACGTATCTGGTCCGGCGGGCGATCCACTTCCGGCAAGGACCAGAAAGCACGGCCCGGTGGGGTCAAGCCTAGGGATAGCAGTAAGTCACGTGGCAGTTCGAGCAGTGGTCGTTCATCGCAGAGTTCTGGCTCGCGTGTGACGCCGACGCAAAAAAAATCGAGCAGCAGCAGTGGCCGCTCCTCACAGAGTTCCGGGTCTCATGTGACACCGACCCGCAAACAATCGGGCAGCAGCAGTTCATCCTCATCGTCTTCGGTTCGGCCGAGATCGTCATCGAAGTCGAGCAGTGGCAGTAAGTCTTCATCCAGTGGAGGATCTTCAGGTCGATCATCCTCGGGCGGTTCCCGGAGTAGCGGTAGCAAGTCGCGCTCCGGTGGCCGCGGTGGGAGGTAGCGAGTAAACTGTCTTGACGTTGGTGGTGATTCCCCCCATCACCGGCGGGCCGGAGCGGGACCGGATCCTTGCAGAGGTTGGCAGCCCAAGGGAACTGGATCTTAATCCGATCGGTCGGACACCACCGACGCAAGTGGGAAGGGCCCGGAGGGAAGGTATTGTCGATCAGGGGCGGCAGTAACAGAACTCGGGCCCTTCTTTTATTCAATCGCTGCAGGCTGGACTTACCCCCGCCGATCCGAGCGGAAGAACAGCGACTTCCCATGCACGTTCGTTATCGGTTGCCGGCGGTCATGGTTGGTATCTTTACTCAGGGCGGACAATGTAATTCACTTGATTGACGGCTCTCGATACGTCTTCTTATAATGCTGCGTTACTGCGCCCGGAGTGATCGAGAGAATGCCCCCTCAATCCGCCGAAAGGTGCCTGCTGCATGTCCGGAAATCACCACACGAGCATCATCGGCCCTTTTCAGGTATCACGGCGGATGCGTTTACTCATCCTGGCTTTACTTTTTCTGTTCTCTATTGTCGGGGTTGCTTCTTCGGCACAGGCCGAGCCGAACTCGCGTTGGGACCCCTGGTCTGGGAATCCCGGGTCGTTATGGAGCAGCGGCTCGGGGGAGACCTCCTCCGTCACCCATGAAGACTTGACCGAGGTCCTCTCGCGTCTCTATGACAGGCAGAGCGATGATCCCCGATCCGTCTCACGGAGCATTGTGAGCCAGCGTCTGCTGGACAAGGCGGCACCGGATAGCCTCCACGTCGTGGTAGTGATGTGCGATTTCAGCGACAGCTTATTATATGGCCGGTATGGGCAGATCGAGGGAGATTTTCCCCCACCACGCCAGAGCGATTTCTACTACGACCGGCACGATTCACTTTATTTCCATCACCTGCTCACCGATGTTGCAGCCTACTTCGCCGGCGTGAGTGACGGTCAATTCAAACTGAAATTCGAAGTTGTCGGCACGGTTGCCAATCTACCCAATCCCATGTCGTTTTACGGGAATCATCCCGATGAGGGCGAGCAGTCCTTGGTAATGGCGGAACACACAGTAACTATGCTCGACCCGCTGGTGGATTTTTCTCGATTCGATACCGTCTTGCTGGTTCATGCAGGCGCTGGCGAAGAGACGGATATCCTCAACGACTCCCCCGAACAGATCTACAGTACCTACCTCGGTCCAGATGATTTCGTGTCGGCCGTGGAGGAGAGTCTCCTGACCACCCCTTATCTGGAGACCGATGATTTCGATGAGGGTTCAGGTATCGATCAAGTGCTGATCCTTCCGGAAACCGAGTTTCAGGATCCGTTCGGGAGCTTCAAGGGGTATTTCGGTTCACTGGGCGTGTATTGCTTCGAAGTGGGACTACGGCTCGGGATGCTATCGCTCAGCGACTTCACTCCGGCAGGGCGTGTGGATAGCCAGGGTATCGGCGAGTTCGGGCTCATGGGCTACGGTCTATTTGTGGGAGCGGGTTTCATCCCGGCCCATCCCTGTGTTTTCAACAAGATGCTCATGGGCTGGTTGGATCCTTATCCGGTCTCACCCGACTCGGGGACTTCCCACGCCTTGACCCCGGCTGAGTTTGCTAATTCCCCGACTGCCGCGGCGCGAGTCGACATCACTGGTCAGGAGTACTGGCTACTCGAGTACCGTCTTCAAGATCCCGACGGCAATGTCAAATTTTCCTGGGATGGTGATCTCAACGGCGACGGGGTCCCAAATTTCTACGATGTCGATTCTGACAGTGGCGACGGCACGCCCACCGGTTTCTTCGATCCGTTAGGCCCTGATCAGCTTCCCGACACCGGGGATGAAGATCGTCGTGAGTGGCTAGATGGTGCCGAATTCGATTTTTTCATGAGCGAGAATTCCGCCCGTGCGGCCAATGTCAAGGGCGCCGGTAGCGGTATATACATCTGGCATATAGATGAAGGGGTCATCCAGGATGCCTTTGGTGCCGCCTCGAATCTGTTCAACGCCGATCCCGCTCGGAAAGCGGTCGATCTGGAGGAGGCCGACGGCATTCAGGACCTGGATTCACGGATCGGCTCCCCATACATACTCGGCGGGGATGATGACAGTTTTCGGGGCGAAGGCACCGACATGTACGGACCGGATCAGCTGATAGGCACCAGGTTCGGGCCCGAGACAGTGCCGAGCACAGAGAGTGCTGGTGGTGCCTGGACCGGCATTGTCTTCGATTCCTTCAGTGATGTCGTGGCCGATTCGGCTACGGGGTCTCCAGCTGTCATAGACTACGCCGAGGCGATGATATTCCGGTGCGGGCGTCAAGGTGCTGTTGCGGGTCTACCGCAACTTGCTGCGGAGCGGGAGCTGAGTTCTGTTGATTTACGCGGGTCGCATCTGCTGGCCTGCGATCTCGACGATCCTGCTGACGGCAGGTTGGAGATCATTTGCGCCGGCGACCTCGGCCGACTGTTTGCTTTCGAATCGGATCTGTCTGATCATCAGTCCGGACCGCTGGCCATGGCGACAGACAGCGAGGGCCGCCCCGTTACCTGGAACGGGCCGGCTGCTGCCGGCGACATTGATGGCGACGGTCTGCCGGAGATCGTTCTGACGGCCCCAAATGGTCTGTATGCATTCAACGGTGAGGACGGCACCGAGGTGCTGGACGGTGATGGTGATCCGGTTAGCCACGGATTACTCGCGGCCTGTGGTGATTCCGAAGTCTGTCATTTGCCGCCGGTATTGCTGCCCCTCGATATTCCTCCAGGCCCGTATCTCGCAAGTTTCCCCGTCGCGGTCTGCATCGTGATCGGTGATTCGCTTGCCGAATCACCTCACTCGGTTCTCCGCTTCTTGCAAGTGCAAGACGGTCAGCTGGTGGCGGCAGCCGATGAGCTTCAACTCCTCGGCAATAGCTATATTGCGGCGCCGGTTCGTGTACATGACACGCTCTTTTTGGCAACAGAGGGGGAAGGAGACAGTTCCTGCGCGCCCAGTCTGGAACTGGTCTCCTTTGCGCCCTGGCAATCATCACCGGCTTTGTTGGAGACGATTCCACTTTCCATCGTGCCGGGGCCACTGACACCTCATGGCGGTTACGGTACGTGCTATTATCTGGTCGTACCCGGGGTGGATGGTGTCGAGACCTGTTATTGGGGAGGGGCACCGTTCTCTGCAGAACTCGCGCAGCATGTTGTTTGGCCGGCATCTATGGAGGTACTGTCTCCACCCGCAGCTGATTTTTCCTTCGTGGGAGATGGTATCTTCGGTCGAGCGACATTAGCCGGTGTCCCCGCTACGGGCTGGCCGGTGCGTCCACAGCCGACAGTTCGGGCTGCATCCGCGGCAACAGCGCCTTCAACCCTGAATGTCCGCCTGGGTGATGACTCCGTTACGCTTTTTCAAAGTCGTGACGGACGGCTTTATCTCTATTCGGAGTCTGGTGTGCTCCAGGCCGGTTATCCATTGGCCGGTCCGGGTCTGACGGCAGGAACTCCCTTGCTGCACGACCTGGATGGAGACGGCAATCTGGAACTGGTGGCCCTGGGCACAACTGATAAAATTGTAGGCATAAATGACACCGCCGATAGCCTGGAGACGGAAACAACTTCCCGTCTGGCAGTCTGGTCCGGTGTGGGGAACAGCTCGGAGATCGGCAATTGGAACATGTGGCGCGGTAATCCGTGGCGAACCGGCGAATCTGCCGAACGAGTCATTCTGGTCCCACCACCGCCTGCACCGCCTCTTGCCCTCGAGAACCACATCTGCTACCCCAGTCCGCTGACCAGTGGTCCACTGCATGTCAGGGCCATCCCCACTCGGGACGGACAGGCCCAGGCGACCATCTACAACCTCGAAGGCGAGGAAGTGGTGTCCGCCAGTTTGGAAACCGTCTTGCGGGATATGCCGTTCGAGCTGTTACTTCCTCTGGAGAGAGTGGCAAGCGGGCTTTACGTTTGTCGTCTTCAGGTCGATGCTAGAGAGGGCGGGACGATGACCAGTGTCAAGTCGTTCGCCATCGCCCGTTGAATTGCGTGGTAACCTGGAAATCGCAGCCGACTAGCCCCTGATACGGGATAGTCCAGCGCTGTGATCAGGTCAATAGGTGACCGGCCTTTTGCGCCGGAGCTGGTACAGGAAAGGGATTCCATGAGACACATACTGCGTTCATTCTCCGGTGTCCTGCTGATAGCAGTGAGCCTCTCGATTCTGCTGTCCGTCACGGTGTATGCCCAAAAACCGGGTGACTCCGGGTTCCTCTCCCTGCGCATGGCCGTGGGGGCTCGGGAGACCGGTATGGGGGGCAGTGGAGTCGCCGCCACTCGCGGTGCAGCTGCGATCTACTGGAATCCCGCTGCGCTTGCCTTCTCGGAATACAACACCGATCTGCTTTTGCAGCATCAAGGTTGGCTTGGTCTGTTCCATAAGGAAACCGCCACGATGGCTCATCGCACCAGTTTCGGTGACATAGGATTCTTCTTCTCGGGATTCTATTCCGACGCCATTGAACGGTACGGTGAGGAACCAGTGGGGGTGCCTGAGGGCACCTTCAAACCGCATGACGTCGTGGTTGGTTTGAGCTTTGCACGTAAAGTGGTCGAGACCGTGTCCGCTGGAGTGACGGTGAAGATGCTCTACGAGAAAATCGACATCTATTCCGACAGCGGCTATGCCGTGGACGTTTTTCTTTTCCACCAAGCGGTGATCGAGGGACTGACCTTCGGCGCCTCGTTGACCAATCTCGGTAGTCAGCTCCAGTTGAAGGACGAACCGTTCGATCTGCCGATGGCCATCCGGGTCGGCGCGGCTTACGATCCCCAGCATCCTTTTCTGGCCGGCAAGCTGACCTTCACCGGCGATCTCATCATGCCCAACGACGGGAATGACAAGGCGCATGTGGGCGCGGAATATCGGATGTTGACCGAACTTGCTCTGCGGGTGGGCACCAAGGTCAATTACGATTCTCAGGGACTGACGGCCGGGATAGGGCTCCGTCGCGGAGCCCTCGGCGTCGGGTACTCCTTCGAGGACATGCAGAACGATCTTGATCCTTCGCACAAGTTCGCCCTGGAGCTCCATTACTGATCAGGTGCGGGCTGCCAGCTGGTTTCAACCTTAAGCGGCGAGGTGAGACGACCTTCGGTCGCGACACTGCGCCGCTTATTATCGCGGATCTTATTCTGGATCGGATGGGACCAGAGCATTACGGCGGGTCGGGGGAGGATCGCGATCAAAATCATGTAACGAGAACTCACCATCTTGGTACAGGCCGTATTCCGCCCGCCCGAGCCAACCGCCCAGGGCCGCCATGATGCGACCCTCGTGTTCGACGATGAAGGGGTGGTGCACATGACCGATAACCAGCAATTCCCAGTCGCCGGGAGGCTGGGCTTGGAGCCAGCGGGACGCTTTGTGCAGGATAGCGTCGGCCTCCTCACGGGTGACGTTGCGGCTAGTGCCGCTCAGCCAGGAGGAAAAAGCGAACAGCAGCTCTGGGTGCCACGCTTTAGCGAACAGGATGCCAGCCCGGTGACGCACGAGCCAACGGAAGGAGCTGTAAATCCAGTCGTGGCTCAGCAGGCCGTCACCATGGTTCAGAAGGATACGACGATGGCCGAGCTGGAGGATCTGCGGTAAACCGTCCCCGGCAACGCCATAACGCTCATTCAGATACCGTGTGGCCCAGATGTCGTGGTTCCCACCGACAAAGTGGATTTCGACCCCGGCGGATTTCACCCGATCCAGGGCGAGAAGAATTTCCTCGTAGCCCTTAAGCCGAAAATGGGGATAATCGAACCAGAAGTCGAAGATGTCACCGAGCAGGATGAGATGATCAACCTGGCACGCCGCTTCGAGGAAGGCGAGAAATTGAACCACCCGCGCGGTTTCCTCGCGGTCCGGTCGAAGGTGGAAGTGGGTGTCGGCCACGAAGAGGGCCGTGAGATTGCAATTTGTTTCCATGAAGCTACCTTTGTATAGGAATTGAAACCTCAAGGCAACCCCGAAACGGTTTCAACATAGCTGATCTGGTGTTTTCGTGTCGCAAAGGAGGAGATATGCCGCTCTGGGAACAGGTAAAGGGCAATCTGATCGAGTGGTACGGCGTCGCGTCTGACAAGACTGAAGAGCTGGCCAAGATCGGTGTACGGCGCTACGACAAGTTGGGTATCAGCAGGGATATCGAGAGGCAATTCGCCGAACTCGGTAGCTTTGTCTACACCGCGATCAACGAAGGTCGAGAAGACTTCGCCAACGACGCAACGTTGCTGGGCATCATCGAGCGGATCAAGGTGCTCGAGTACGATCTCCAACAGAAAGAGGCCGAGATCGAGAACATCCGGGCAACGAGTCGACAGAAGTCGTCGAGTCGGACAACGGATGAGAGCGCTGACTCAGCAGCCGTGGTGGTGCAAACGTCAGGCGAGGAAGTGCCTCCGGCACCGGTCGAACCGTTCGCCGGGGAATAGACCGCCGACTTCTCAGAGACTGACAGCGATCCCGATATCATGGTGGATAATGAGCCGGTACAGGGGACGGAAGGCCAGACGAGAGAATCGGCCGATGAATCACCGAGGCCTGAAGCCTGAGCTGCGCTCCGTACTGACCTGTCCTTGGCATCTGCTTTAACATGGGTTTTCGCACAGTCGGTCAGCAAATAAACACCTAGCGAAAAACCGGGAAAAACCCGTTGACACCCTCTATTTTTCCGGGTAGTATGTGAATGTTCCCTACAAATGTGCGGGGCGTCCTACGCCCCTACCCTACAACTCCTCCCACTGAAGTATTCCCCACATTGGCGGATGGATTTGTGGTGCGCGGCTGTGTCGTCACCAAGCTGATCCAGCGATATTTGGTCTGGTGCCGAGGATTGGCCGGACTGATGATTTGGTTGCTGCCCATCAGTGTCGGCGGCCAGGTCGATGTCGTGGCGAGAGATCCGGCGCCGGCGGCTCGTTCGCCTTTCGTTCGGGTATGCCAGCTGGTATCCCCGTCGGTGGTGAATATCCGGACGGTCCGGTCTGTCACCCGTGAGGGCGTCGACATCAATCCGTTGCAAGAGATGTTTCGTCGCTTCTTCCCCGGTGGCGAGGCGCCTTTGGGTGAGCGGATGGAATTGCCCAGTACCGGATCCGGCTTCGTGGTCAGCGACGAATCGCACATTTTGACCAATCACCATGTCATTGCCTTGGCTGATGAGGTTTTCGTCAGGTTCACTGGTGAACAGCGTGAGTATCCAGCAACAGTGCTTGGCGTTGATCCCAATACCGATCTAGCCCTACTCCAGATCGAGACTGAGCGGGGATTGACACCGTTGCAGTTCGGGGACTCCGACGCCATCGCAGTGGGCGACTGGGCCATCGCCATCGGCAATCCATTCGGTAATCTGGAGGGCAGCCTTACTGTCGGTGTGGTCAGCGCCAAGGGCCGGAGTGATCTCGTGATTTCCGGCAACACTCCTCGTTACCAGGATTTCATCCAGACGGACGCCTCCATCAATTTCGGCAACAGCGGGGGACCGCTGGTGGATATCGACGGTCGGGTAATCGGTGTCAATACTGCTGTCAACACCGGCGGTCAGGGGATCAGTTTCGCGATTCCCAGCAACCTCGCTCGCCGCATCTACGGGCAGTTACTCACTCACGGTCGGGTGATTCGTGGCTACCTTGGTATCCGCACCGAGCCGTTCAAAACTTCGGATGCAGACCTCGCCAGCGAGAGCACAGCGTTGGGTGCCAGCATCGTGGCCGTTCTGCCGGACACCCCGGCGGCAGCGAGTGGAATGGTAGTCGGAGACATCATTGTTTCCTTTGCCGGGCAGCCGGTGCATTCGCCGCATCAGTTGCAGTTTCTCATCGCCGCGGCTGAGGTTGGTCAGGAGATACCGTGTCTGGTGACGCGAGCTGGCGCAACGGTGGAACTGTCCGTGACCCCATCCGAGTTCCAGTCGTCAATGTTGGCCCTACCCGATGGCGGCGACAACTGGTTCGGCATGGAGGTGGAATCCCTGTCCGATTCGAGTGTCCGGGTGACTCGGCTGAAGGAGACCCTCGGCATCACGGATGATACGGGTGTGATCGTGGTGACCGTCGAGCCCGCAAGCCCGGCCGCTGTCGCCGGCATTCGCCCCGGTGACGTACTGGTCACCATCAATGGCTTCGAGGTCTCGAACCGGCGGACCTATCGCCACTTGCGTGGCCAGATGAGTGGGCACACCGAGCCGGTACAGGTCCTGGTCCGGACTGGAACCATGGAGAACTACTTGCTGCTACATCACACAGATCAGGGGATGGAGCAATGATCGACTCAATGAAACAGATCTGCTATCTGGTTCCCCACCACTGGCAGGAGAGATGAACATGGCAGGCCGCAAATCGACATTGCCGCCGACCCACGAGATGAGCCTGGAAGTCTATTTCCGGGATATCAACCGATACCCGCTCTTGACGCGCGAGGAGGAAGTGACACTCGCATGTCGGAGTAAACAGGGTGACGAGGATGCACTGCAGAAGCTAGCCTTGTCCAATCTACGGTTCGTGGTTTCGGTGGCCAAGCGTTACGTCAATCAAGGGCTGTCGTTGTCCGATCTGGTCAACGAGGGCAACGTCGGACTGTTGAAAGCCGCGCGTCGTTTCGATGAAACCCGGGGGTTTCGTTTCATCTCTTATGCGGTCTGGTGGATCCGGCAGGCCATCATGCAGGCCTTGCTGGACAAGGCACGCGTCGTGCGCTTACCACAGAATCAGACCGCGCTTCTGATCAAGATCAACCGCGTCCGTTCCGCGCTCCAGAACGAGGGCGTAGTGACACCCAACGCCGACCAGATAGCCGAAAGGCTCCAGCTGCCGGTGGAGGATGTCCGGTATGCCATGCGTGCCGATCGGGTCGAGCTGGGGCTCGACGACTGTGGGAACGCCGGCGACGACCGACCGTTGCTGGAAACCCTCGAGGACGAAGAGCAGCCACCACCGGATGCCCAGGTCATGCAACGTGGACTCTCCGAAGATGTTCGACGCAGCCTTTCTGTCTTGACCGATCGAGAGGCTCTGGTGATAGCCCTCTATTACGGCCTTGGGTATGAGGAAGCGTTGACCTTGCAAGAGATCGGGCAAAGGATGGGTTTGACCCGCGAACGGATCCGCCAGATCAAGGAGCGGGCCCTGGAGAAAATGCGCGGTTCATTCAGTCGGGAATTGCTGCACGACTACTACTAAGCGGTTTTGGATTGCCGGGCGAGAAAGCAGCCGTCGACCCGGCCGGCACCCGGACCCGCGGAAGTGATGCCTCGGCATGGTGCGCCCCTGCTGGGGCCCGCCCTGGGGTATAATGAGTCCCTTTCTGGCCAGTGACGCCTACCTCGCCCGGCAATCCCCGCAAGTCAAATTCTTGCCATATTCCAGCTAAACGGTATAGTATGAGGTGGCTTAGCCGATCACCTTCGCGGTTTGCGGATGAGGAGCTGCAAGCATGAGCTTCTCCTTGGTTTACCACGACGCTGTCTTTCCGGAGATATCAATGTCAAGGTTACGGATCAGGATATGCCTTTCAAGAGGAATCTGACCTTTTTGTATATGCCGGATGACCACTCTCGGGTGCGCCAGGTTCGTGTACCTCGTCTGGCTTTTCTTCTGTCATGTCTTGCTCTGGGCTGCCTCCTGACCATGTGCGCGTTGTTTCTGGTAGGGGTGTGGCAAGGAGCGAGCTGGTTTCCCGGCGGTTCGGTGCTGCTGCGTGAAAATACGAGATTGGTGTCGCAGATCGGTCGGCTGGAGCAGAAAATCGCCGTTTTGCGTGGCGATTTGGCTGAGGTGTATCGAGTGCAGGAGATGGTTTCGCTGGCCGCGGGAATCGATCCGCTCGATCCGAACGTCTGGGAGGCCGGCGTGGGTGGGCGGACGCCTTTGACGGTGTCGCTGTCCGGCCTGTCACCAGATGCCGAACCGGGTCAGATCGCGCTGTTGGAGCAGGAACTGGACAAGATGTTGCGTCAGGCCCGTATCCAGCACGAGGGTTATCTGGCCATGCTCGATACCTTGGCCGGTCGAGGCGCCGCGCGCCAACACCTCCCCTCCATCCGCCCCGTCGATATCGGCTGGTTGAGTTCCGGATTCGGGAAACGCCCCGATCCATTCACGGCTAAACATAGCTTTCACCACGGAATCGATTTCTCCATTCCGAACGGAACCCCCATACGCGCCACAGCCGCAGGTATTGTCACTGCGGTCAAGCAGGTACGTGGTTTTGGCCGCCTCGTCCAGATCGATCACGGCAACCGGATTGAGACCTTGTATGCGCACCTGTCACAACCGCTCGTCAAGAAAGGGCAGCAGGTCGAACGCGGTGACATCATTGCGGAAAGTGGACAGACCGGTCGGGTCACGGCGCCGCATCTGCATTATGAAGTTCGCGTCAATGGGCGGCGTGTCAATCCTTTGCCGTTCATCCTCGATTCCTACGCGACGCGCTAGTCCTTCCCGGCGACGGATTTCCCCCGGAACGAGCGTGACGTTCGCGTTTGCGCCACTTTTTCCCCTGTGCTATGGTGCGGACGCCTTTTCGTTGCCGAGAAGGAAGAGGAGCGTACTACGAGGCATGAGGCCCTGCCGTAACAGCGAAAACAGGTCGGTCCACGCGATCGTATCCTCCAGGTGTTTCTGGCCGGTAGCACTTCTGATATGTAGTCTGATACCGCAAGCCGTGGCAGCCAAGCCTGTCATCGAGGCGGTCCGGTTCTGGTCGGGGCCAGAACACACCCGGATCGTGCTCGACCTGAGTGAGCCGTGTCGTTACCGGGTCAGACGGGCGAGTAACCCGGAACGAATCGTAGTGAACATTCCGGCGGGGGAGTTCGCCGCCACCACGCCTCTACTCATCGAAGACGAGCTGATCAGGCAGGTCAGACGTAACGCTCTGGCCAGCAAGGCCCAGCTTGTCATCGACCTTGAATTCGATGCGAATTTTCGGCACTTCACCTTGGCGGCCAACGAATTCCGCCCGGACCGAATCGTCATCGATATTTTCCGCCCCGGTCGCGATAGTGAGCGAATCCGTCCACCCACGCCTCGCCCCAGGCCCACGCTGACGCCGCCTGTTATCGCCAGCCCGGACCCGGTGGCGAGGGAGGAAGTGACGGCCGAGGCTGACGAAGTCGCCGAGACGGGGACGGAAGTCACCACGGAATCGGGAGCGGATAATCCATTCATCGTGATCATCGATGCCGGGCACGGCGGGCATGATTCCGGGGCGATCTGTCAGGGGGTGGAGGAAAAGGACGTCAATCTGAAAGTCAGTCTGGCCATCGCGAAAGTTCTATCCGGGCTCCCCGGTTATCGGCCGATCCTGACCAGGGAGAGTGATGTCTATCTGACTCTGGAGGAACGGGTCGAGGTTGCGGAACGAGCGGGCGGCGATCTGTACCTCTCCATCCACTGCAACAGTCATCCGCGGGCCGCAACCAAGGGCATGGAGGTCTACTGTCTCTCCCTGGCGAGCGCCAGCCGCCACCGCGCCCGGGAACTGGCCCACGAGGAGAATGCCGCGACCATCGTCGGGTTGCATGATGCGGAGACCAGTCGGGCGACGGTGCTGGAGGTACTGGTGGATCTCCAGCTTTCCCGGGTTCTCCATCACTCCAGCCGTCTGGCGGACACGATCCTCGCTGCAGCGCGGCGTTCCCGAGTCATTACCGCCCACAGTCTGAAGCAGGCGGGATTCGAGGTACTGCGCTCCCTGGTCATGCCATCGGCGCTGGTGGAGCTGGCCTACCTCACCAACAAGCAGGAACGAATGCTACTGACCTCGTCCCGGGGACCGGCGCAACTGGCCCGGATCGTCGTGACCGGGGTCCTTGATTATCGGGAAGACGACACCTCGCTGGCCCTGTTATCCAGAGACACGGACTTCGGTCAGGCCCCTCAGGTCGAAGTGGCCGTGGGCAGCGTGCAGTGACCCCGGCAGAAGTGGATGGAGCGGTATGAACCGTATCGGTTTCAAACTCGCGTGTCTTATCGCCTCGCTCATCATCTGGGTGCAGGTGGCGTCGACCCACGATGTGGAGGAGACCCTGTTCCTGCCTCTCGAATTGATCAACTTGCCCGACAGCTGCACCATCGCTGGCAACGAGATCCAGGACTTGGTCCAGGTGAGAGTCCGGGGGAGTAAGCTGCGTTTACTGGCACACATGTATTTCGGGTACGAAGCCGGACGGGTCGAAATCGATCTGGCGGGGGTGGAGCTGAAGACACGCCAGCAGCGGCCCATCACCATCGTCGATGTCAATTCGGATCTGGAGATCTTGAACATCCTGCCTCCGGCCGAACTCCTCTTCCGGGTGGATCGTGAGGTGACCAGGATGTTGCCGGTGGTGGTGAAGACCACCGGTGAGGTGCCGCTGGAACGGGTGCTGTTAACCGCGCTGACGGCGACGCCGGATTCCGTCCCGGTGACCGGGCCGGAACGGTTCTTCACCAGTGACGCCAGGCTGCTCACTCAACCCGTGGATCTATCACGGCTCCGGGGACGGGTGTCCCTCGTTCAACGGTTGGCGGCGAGTAGCGCTTTTCTGACCCCCGCCCTGGAGGAGGTGGAGGTCTCCGCTGTTCTGGCGGAAATAGAGTCGCGGACCTTGGCGAATGTGCCCATCGTTCCCCTGGTGGATGCCGAGCAGGCCGAGGTCACGGTTTACCCGCCGGTGGCGGATCTCATCGTGAGCGGACCGGCGGATTCCGTGCAGGCGCTGGTGCCCGCTGACGTGGCGGTGACGGTGCCGCTAACCGGTTTGCAGGCTGGAGAACATCACCTGCGCGGACAGGTGATCCTGCCTGACGGGATCACCCTGATTTCTCTGGAGCCGGAAGAGTTCATGGCCATCATCGGGAGTGCTCAGCAGGAAGGGGAGGGACAGTAATAGTGCAGGACGGCCCAGCGGATAAGGATCGAGCTGGCCCGCGATTACAGCCGGGCATCCCGTTGACCGTCCTCGTCAACGGGCTCATTCTTTTATTGGCTATATCCGCTCTGCTGTTACCGCACCGGACTCGCCCTTGGGCGGAGGCGACCCTGCTGGTCCTGGACCCCCTCGGCCCCACGCGGGCCACAGCCTCCTTTGCCGCCCTGATCGACTGGCTCACCGAGGTCGAGGGGCGTTCCTGGAAACTGCGGGTCGAGACCTCCGTCCACGCCCTGGAAAGTGTCGGTGGCGAGGTCGTCGCCAGATTTACCGGTCATCCGGTCCGGGTAATTGAAAATGAATTGGCAAAAAAAATTAAGGAGCTTGAGGAAAAAAATCCTTTTCCCGAAGAAGTAAAAGCTGATAGGTTTGCTGGTTCGAAGGTGGCCGCCGGAAATATTGAAAAAACCCCCCTGCTTTGCGGGCTTTGCGCCGGAGACATTCGGGAGATTAAGAGTTGTCAGGAAATAATTGAAGAAATAGTAAAAGAATTAGAAAAATGATGAAAAAGGCCTTTTCTATTTTAGCCAGAAACCTACTTACCCCAATAATAAAAAGATTTTTT
>JBDRBC010000320.1:0-3400 GCA_043823125.1 bacterium
CATGGTCAGGCAGATGGCCAGCAGCACAACCTGAAACGGGCGCGACAGGGGCGGGCCGTGCGGCGCGAAGTGCGCCACTGTGGCCCGGTACCGTTCGTGACGCCCGGCCAGCAGGGACAGGCCAATCACCACGGGGAGGTAGAAGTAGAACCGCACCGACAACGAAAGATGATCCGCGAGAAAGGCATACCCGGTGACGAGCACCAGACCGGCGGCGAAGGAGAGCACCACTCGCGAGAGGAGATCGCTGCCGGTCAGGAACCTGCCCAGCAGCAAGTAACCAGGCAGCCCGAGTATACAGCCCGCTCCCAGCAAAAATCGTAACCAGAGGAGTGGTTCGACAACCGGATGTTCGTACACCGGCCCAGCCTCCGTGCCCGTTCAGGTCCATCAGCTTCAACCCGGGAGCACTTGCTACTAGTACCCCAGAGACCGCAAGGTCTCCATGTCCTCGTCCGAGAGTTCACCTCTAACAGACTCACCTGAGCCCTCGCGATGCATCAGGATGGCGCGTAACCGGGCGATCAACTCGCGGTACCGGTCGGGCTCCCGCAGGCGCAGGTTGTCCCGTGCCATCGGATCGCGTGACAGATCGTAGAGTTCCTGCTCGCCGAAGCAATCGTAAATGGCCAGGTACCGCTCCGTCCGCAGGCCGAACCGGTTGGCGTGAACGGTGGTGCGGGAGGCGATTTCTGCCCGCTCGCGCGTGGGATTGGCCAGGACCTCGATGAACCGACCAGTCAGCACCGTGCCGGACAACGGCGACACCTCGAGCTTGTTGAGCAACACGGGCATCACGTCGGCGATGGCGTACAGTCCATCCGTGTCCCCCGCCAGATGATCCCACTGGGCGGCCGGCCAGAGGATCAGCGGCACGTGCAGCATCTCGTCGTAGACCGTGGTCAGGTGTTCGTAATAACCATGCTGACCAAAGGCCTCGCCGTGGTCGGACACCACGATGACGAGCAGATCCCGGTCGCGCTCCAGCGCCTGCCACTGGTCGACGATACGGCCGACGGAGGCGTCGATGCGGTGCAAGTTGCCGTCGTACAGCGCCACCAGCCGCTCGTGGTCGGCCTCGTCCACTGAACGCCGTCCCTCGACGATGTCGTTGATGATGGTGGCAGATCCATCGATTGCCCCCGCGTAGGCGGGATCACACCACAGATCGTGCTCCTCGCCCGGTAAATAGGGCGAGTGCGGCGGCATGAGGTGCAGGTACGCGAATACCGGCTGGTCACCGAAGCCCTTCTGCGCCCGGATCTGGAGCATGTTCTCGATGAGTTCCGGATTGTCGCCAGGTTTCCCGTGCCGTGGGTGCTTCCACACCTCGTTGAACTCGTCGAAACCCTGCTCGGCCTGGGTGGCGAGGGAGACGAACGGATTGTCCGAATAACCCAGGGTCAGATATCCCGCCGCCTGCAGCACCTCGGCCAGGGTACTGAATCCAGCGTCCAGCGCCTCCCCCTTCTGGATCACCCGGTGATCCCGCCACGGCATGCCGGTCAATAGACTCGGCACCGCGGTGAGGGTGAACGGGGCGCTGGAAAAGACGGCGTCGAATTGCAGCCCCGCACTGGCCAGTGCATCGATGGCGGGGGTGGTGGGCCGTGCGTACCCGTAGCAACTGAAGTGATCCGCCACGGCGGCGTCGAGCAGCAAAATCAGGACATCAGGAAGACCGGCACCCGCATCCGGTCGAGATTCCCCGGGGCGACCCGCCTCTTCCCAGGTGGTGGTCTGCCAGTCGCCCGGCAAGATCCCGAGCGCCGTCATCTCTTGCCAGGTATCGAGCTGCCTGGAACCGAGTTCCGCCTGCACACGCAGATCACGGAAATAGATTGCCAGCGGCCGCTGATCCTGATTGTCGGCATTCGGTTCGTGCACCGTGGAAGCCCGGAAGGACACCAGGTTGTATCCTTGCAGGATCAACGAGTCGGGAAGTGCGACATCGCACTCCACCTCGCTCCACTGGTCGGCCAGCGGGAATTCACCGACATCGAGGCCGTTGATCCCGATCGTCATCGTCTGACCACCGCGGGCCAGTTCCGGCGTTGTACTGCAGGTGACCCGCAGACGACAGTTCCGCCCCAGCAGAAACAGATGCAGCACCGATTCGTCACCGATGGACCAGACGCCGTTCTCGTCCGGCAGGCGAGTCCAACCCGTTTCGAACCAGTGAATCCCGTGATCCTGCCCGAAGGTCCGACCGAAAGCCGTGTCGGGTTGTCCGCCGCGAAAGTTGTAATCGGCCAGCGTCACCGGGTGCCACTCATCCCGGTCCGTGGCGCCACATCCCGCCAAGAACACGACGGCCAGCAAGGCGATGAACCATTTCATGCAAAATCCCTTCCAACCAGCGGGACCGGCCTGCAGCGCTCAATCCGGCGGTAACCGTCGCGTGAATTGCCGGTGCGAGCAGTGACCAGAACAGGCCAATCATGGTGGTTGAGAAATCAGGAAAGTGCAACCCCGGATTGATCCGGTTCCCGGCTCACACCCTGTCGGAACGCCGTCAATAGCCCAGGCTCTTCAACATCTCCTGGGTCTTGGCATCGAGAGGTATGTCGTCGGATTCGGGTTCGGGCGACTGATTCAGCCCGGCAATCTGTTCCTGCAGTCGGTCCCGCCAGCGGGTGGCCAGCTCGCCCGTGGCCGAATACAGATTCGACGACTCCTCGGGATCCTGCGTCAGATCATAGAATTCCCAGCGGTCTTCATCGGGGGCCCAGATGATCTTGTACCGCTCGCCCCGCAGACCATAGAGATTCTGGGTCGATTCCGGCGTGTGAGTCTCGAGGAATATGGCGGGTTCGACGTTCGCCGCTCCCGGAGAGAGCAGATCCCGGCCGCGAACTCCCGTCGGGACCGGGAGATCGAGCCGGGCCAGGATCGTCGGCAGGATATCCACCAGGGCGGCGGGATCGTTGCGCCGGGTACCCACCGCCATGCCCAGGCTCCGGGGCGGTTTGATGATCAGGGGCACCCGTACCATGCAATCGTACACGGTATGGATATGGCCGATGAAACCGTGGGAACCGAGCGCCTCGCCGTGATAAGCCGTGAAGATGATCAGACTTTCATCATAGAGGCCGTGCGCGCGCATGGCGTCCAGCAACTGGCCGACGTGATGATCGACGAAGGCGACCTCACGACCGTAACGATCCAGCCGCGCCTTGTGCGTCCAGATCTGGTCGTTCAGATTCAGCACGAGTCCCACCTGACGCGTACCCTCGGCTCCGATGCGGACCCGGTACTCCTCCACCGCTTCCTCCGGGGGTTCGGCCGGGGTCAACGAGGGGGGCGGTCCACCTCGGCGTCGCAATGACAGATTGCGCACCTTGAACGTGTTGGGTGAACTGATCACTACCTCGACTTCTCCCTCGGGGAGTTCCAGCTC
>JBDRBC010000321.1:0-8015 GCA_043823125.1 bacterium
AGCCCAGGCTCCTGCCGGTAGGCGAGCGCCCGCTGGCGCCGGCCGACTGCTACCGCTTCGTTCTTTCCCCTCCCGATGTGAATGTCTGTGTCACGGGCCCCTCTACTACAGCGCAGATGGAGGACAATCTCAAGGCGCTAGATGCCGGTCCCTCGACGAGGAGGAGATGACCCGCGTCCGGCGCATTGGCGAGCACATCTACGTTATAAACAACGCACCCCCGCTCCTCGCCCGATGATTCCGGTGGCGGCCGGAGGGAGAAACGGATCCAAAGTAATGAGGGCTTCCCAATTCACCCCATCAAGCAATCATAATGGTCCGCCGCCCCCCGCCCCGACCGCTGGAAATCATAATCAGCCCGCTCCCGCCGCCCCCAGAACCAGTTCGCAAAACCGTCGAACCAGAAATCATCACTGTCCCGGGGTGGGGGGATGTCCGACTGCTCAACCAGCGGGCCTGTGATCTCCCGCGCCCCGTCCCGATCGCCCAGCCGCCAGAGAACGGTCGCCGCGTCCACCCGGTAGCGGCGGTGGCGCGGCTCGTCGCGGACGAGGTCGCGGAACAGGGTCGCGGCAGACTCGAGTCGATGGGCCCGCGCGGTGAAGGTGGCCAGCAGGTGCCGGAGTTCCGGGGTCGGGAAGTGTGTCACTCCCTCCTCGAGGATCGAGCACGCCCCGTCCAGATCTCCTCGCTCGGCGAGGACCAGGGCCAGGTTGTTGTAGACGACCTCGTCGGCCTGGCCGGCGCCGGTCAGATCCCGGAAAGCGGCGATCGCTTCCCCGGTGCGCCCAGTCCGTGCCAGCAGGTAGGCTCGCAGCCCAGCCACGCGGATCCTGTCCTCCTCGGTCTCCACGCCGAGGCTCTCGATCCGCTCGAAGTGGCCATCCAGATCCACCGCTACGCCGTTTTCCACCCCGCCGAGGGCGAGTCCGGACAGGGCCGCGGGATCGTCGGGATGTAGCTCGTCCGCGATCCGATAGTACCGGTGGGCTGTCTCGAAGTCGCCGGCCTGCAGGCGCAGGTGGCCCAGGCCGCCGTAGAGAGTCTCGTCCGCCAGGGGGTGATCGAGGAGGGAGACGAAGATCTCCTCGGCGCTGTCGGCGTGGCCCAGGTGGGCGAGGCAGGTCGCCACCACAACCTCGGGGTAAAAAAACCGCTCGTCGGGGAACTCGTACCGGCACAGACCCGCGAACAGCTGCGCCCTGGCCAGGGCGAGCTCGTGATCTCCTTCCTCGTAGGCCTCCTGGATCTCGTCGGCCAGGCGGATCAGCCGCGAGTAGACACCGATCTCGTACTCGTTCCGCCGGGGAACCTTGTCGGTCACCTCCTCGCGGAACCGGTCCAGGATCCGGAAGCGGGGATGGGCGACCCGCAGGGCAGCGAACGGCACGCTCATCTGCTCGCAGAGCACCCGGACGGTCTCCTCGACGGCCGCCTGGGAGTGGAAACCGGTGCGGTGGACGGTGTGGTCGGCCAGATCACGGAACGGGGAGGGCCACGCATGGGGGTCGTCCGCTACTGCTTCCGAAATGGCAATCGGCAGGATGGTGACCGAACCGGATGCCGAACGAGCGAGGGCGTGCTCCACCTCGGCGGTGGCGAAACGTGACTCGAACGCGGCGGGGGAGGCGATGGGTATGAAGTAGTCCGCCCTGTCGATCCGCCGCTTCAGCTCCTCCAGCACGACCGAACCGACGGGGATCTCCTGCCCCTCGTCCTCGTAGATCCAGATGGTGAGGTCCTGTCCGCGCAGCCGGGCGGCGAGCTGGCGCACCAGTCCCTTGTCGCGGCTGGAGTAGCTCAGGAAGACGGTCGGGCCGGACATGCCGGGTCTCCTTCCGGTGCGGTCACCTGGTTCCGGTGTGGTTACCTGGCGAGCAGGACGGTGGGGGTGGTCACGGCCGGGGTGACCGCCACGTCAGCCAGGCTCGCCTCGAACAGGGCCCAGTCGTCGGGGAGTTCCCGCCGGACGTGCCGGAACAGGGCGGCCTGCCGCATGACGGTGACCACGGCAGCGTAGACCGCCGGATTGACGCCGTCGTTCCGCTCGATCTCGGCGGAGATCCACCGGGAATACTCGGGCATCCGCTCCAGGACCGTCTCGCTGAACACGCTGTCGGTGATGGCGCTGAACTGCTCCTCCACCCAGGTCTCATCGTTCCACTTCTCGTTGAACTCGACCACCGTCAGGTGCTCCATGTCCGTTTCCTGCAGCCGGCGCAGGTGCTGGTTGCCGACGTCGTTGGACCGCTGGTTAGCCGCGGCGAACTCGGCCTCGCCTCCCCGGAGCCGCCAGCAGCTCCAGAGCGGCTGGCCCGTGAGGAGGAGGGTGTCGCCAGGGGCGCTGAAGGTGACGGGACGTTCGTGGTCGCAGATGATGTAGGACTGGAAGGCCTGGCCGTCGGGGTGTTTCTCGTCCATGGCGGCGTGGAGCCGGGCCAGATTGTCCTGGTTCCGGAGGAACACCGGCGGCGCTTCGCCCTCGCCGAGGATGTAGTCGCCGTCGAGACTGGGGAGGTCGCAGGCGTTGTGATCCAGGATGAGCAGATCGGCCTGGAAGAGCCGCAGGCCGACCAGACTGTTCTCGAGCGCGGGGTGGTAGTTGAGGATCCGGTCGCCTCGGGCCTCCCTGGCCCGCTGCTCCGCCTCGTCCCGCAGGTCGCCGAACATGGTGAAGCAGGCATCCTGGTCACTCCCGGCGAAGCGGGCGACGGGCACCAGCTGCCAGTCGTATAGCAGCACAGCTACCTCGCGCTCCGTCCCGTCGCCGTGGCTCAGGGTGATTCGCAGACGGGCGCCGTCGGTCCGGGAAGGATCGTGGGCGATGCCGGTGATGTGTTCGTCGCCCAACGGTTCAGCGACCCCGCCAAACGCCACGCCGCCCACCCTGCCGCAGAACCCGTAGGAACCGAGACCCCGGGCCAGGGTGGTCGGGTTGGACAGGCTCATGGCGGGAGAGTTGGCGAATGAGAGCCGCCCCAGCTGGATCTGCGCCTGCGCGCACGCGGCGACCAGCAACCCCGAGACGAGGAGAACAAGGCAGAAGAGCCGGATAAACCGTTCACGGGGTCGAAAGCGAGGCATGGTTCCTCCTCGGGATACTGAAAGGAACGAGCACGGTGAACAGACGGAGGAAGTCGCGCTCCTGGTAATCTATTGCAGTCAATCGAGGTAAATGGTTCGAGATCACGAGGATAGAAATCCCAACCGTTCAGTCCCCCCTACTCGCGCCCGATCAGGCCCAACTCTACCACCGTCGATTGCTCGGGGTCAACTCACCGTGAACAGCTCGTGGACGGTATCGGCTGGAGGATTGTAGTGCGACAGCGCAGGCGGTAGGCTCCTGGACTTGTGGTATACGACAGTGGTGGACGATGGAGTCGAGCACTTCGTGTTGACGCTTGATTACGGAGTACATCCGACAGTTGCGAGTGAATACCGGGTATTCCATGAGAGAGATCGATCAGGCGTTGTGGTAATACTCGAGTGAGAATCAGGATTAGCTCTGACATTTACTGGGTAGTGTGTACGAGCAGAAATATATGGAAACGCGCGTGTCTGTGGGTATTGTGTCGTTGACCAGGTCGAGACATACTTGTGTGCTGGCTTGAGTGAAGGGCGGAAACAGGGGTCGCTTGATGAAAGAATCCAACGACATCATCGCCGAATAGGAGGAGCACCTGGACGAGTTCATCGCGTATCAGATTGCAATTAAACTTACCAACGAATTCCGCAGTCCTTGGAAAGGAAACCCGATGTCCGAACAGGACCTCAAGGTGGAAACGCAGTTGCAAATAGCGAAGTCTCCCCATGAAGTATACGAGGCCATCGTGAATCCGGAGCTGATGTCGTGTTACTTCACCACCTCGGGGAGTGGCCGCCTCGATGCCGGAAAGCCGGTTGTCTGGAGATGGGATGACTACAACGCGGAATGTACTGTCACGCCATTGGAGATCGAACCCGATCGTACGATAATCTTCTTGTGGTCCGGTAGTGGCATGGAGGCGCGTGTCGAGTTGCATCTCGAGCCAACCGGCAGTGGTGGCACGAACGTCAAGGTCACGGAGGCCGGCTGGCCGCTCGACGCCCAGGGAACCGCGCGGTGCCTGGAGCAGATGCAGGGCTGGGTGCACATGCTGTGCTGCCTGAAGGCCTATCTCGAGTATGGGATCAATTTGCGGAGTTGATAAACGCCGGCAAGCAGGCCGGCCTGACTGTCGGCATCGGGAATATTACGTGGTCCACGAAGCTGGGAACTATGGTTGAACTTGTAGTGGAATACAAATCGTCAACAGCTGGCAGGTTGACCTGGCTGGGGCCATTCTATACCGGTTGCGGATATGGCGTGAAAGTGGCCCCAGCCGATGTGGTGGTTTATGGTTCAGTCAGCGGAAAAACGGTTGGTGTCGGGCGGCTATCCGGGCAGAATGGTGTGGTTGTTCTGCGAGGGATGCAAGTACTCGAGGAGTTTCGAGGTCAGGGTATCGGATCAACGCTCATCAGGAAACTGATCGATGAACTCCACGGCCGGGAATGTTATTGTTTGCCTTACACACACCTTCTCGAATTCTACCGCCAGGCGGGTTTTCTGCCGGATTCACTAGACCAGGCGCCCGAGTTTTTGCAGGAGCGGTTACGATCCTATCGAGCCAGGGGGCTCGATGTGCAACTCCTTGTTCGACCGGGTAGTTGCTGAAGTCAACCAAGAAGCACCGGAGAGCGGCGATGATCTCGGCGAAAGAAGCTCTCGAGCGTCTGAAGACCGGAAACCAGCGCTACGTGTCCGGCGCTCGGCAACGCAGCGAGAAACACGCCGGTTTTGCTCGTCGCATCGAGTTGGTCCACGACCAGGCGCCATTCACCGCCATCCTGGGTTGTTCGGACTCGCGGGTGGCGCCGGAGATCGTGTTCGATCAGGGACTCGGCGACCTGTTTGTCGTGCGGGTCGCCGGCAACATCGCGGCTCCCTCTCAGGTCGGCAGTATCGAATTCGCGGCAGGCTACCTGGAGACGCGGCTGGTGGTGGTGCTGGGGCATTCCCGTTGTGGAACCATCCTGGCCGGGATGGAGGCAATCCACGATCCGGCCGCGACGCTGTCTCCGGATCTGTCTTCGCTCATGGATCGGATTCGACCATCCATCGAGGCGCAACTGGCGATGGATACCGGGGTCGACCGGTACGCGAAGGTGCGGGACGCCGTTCGGGCCAATATCCGGGTGTCGGTGGAGCAGCTGCGCCACGGCTCGAAACTGCTGGAACAACTGATCCGGACGGATGGCCTGCAAATCATCGGCGCCGAATACTCTCTGGACACCGGAGTTGTGGATTTCTTCGACGGGGCGTCAGTCACCGGCTGACCATATCTTGTCGTACTCCGGCGAGGTTCCGGGCACTTATTACATCAAGCCCAAACCGGACATCGCCGAATTGACCGCCGCCTGCCGGTCCGACCAGAACCGCTGACAGACCCATCCACCAGGGAGGCCCCATGTACACAAGCGAAGCGCTACTTGATCTCCACGACCGCGCCCACCAGAACCTGCAGCAACTCCTGGCACACTGTCGCGACCTGAGTGACGAGGAGCTGAACCGCGAACTGCCCGGCTTCGGTTATCCCACGGTGCGACTGCAGCTGCACCATGGAATCGGCGCCGAGCTGTACTGGATCGGCGTGCTAAAGGGCGTCATCCTGGCCGACGACGACAATCCGGATTACCCCACCGTCGAATCGCTGGAGACCTTCCGCGAGCAGGTCTTCTCGAAAACCGAGGAATACCTCCGCGCCGCCTCGGCCGAGGAGCTGAACAACGCCCGCTCGATGATGACCTGGGGAAACAGGGAACAGCTGCTGACGCCGGCCCATGTCTTCATGCGGACCTTGACCCACCTCTATCATCATCAGGGCCAGATCCTCGCCATGTGCCGGTTGTTGGGCAAGCCGGCTTCCGGACGGCCTTCGGGATTTGATTTTCCGCTGGCCTGAGGGAGAATGATTCTCGACCTGTCTCGACTGCGAGCGAAAGGATCAGTCCATGGACCGTGAAATTATCGAGTCGATTCTCCGCGAGAACGGATACGACCATTTCAAGTGGACGTCCGGCGAGGAGTGCCGCGAGTTTTTCAGGGAGTACCAGCACATCGCGGCAATCCACCTTGAACAGAAACTGGAAAAACCCGAGGACCGGCAGGACTGGAGCCGGAAAACCAATATCAAGCTGTTGAAGCTGGAAAAAGCGGCGTTTCTGGCCGGCCACCACAAGGCATTCCTGCTGTTCATGGACGAGTGCCGGATCTGCGAGGACTGTCCCGGCACCCGGACCGAGTGCAAGAACCCGAGCCTGTCTCGGCCCTGCCCCGAGTCGCTCGGCGTCGATGTTTTCAGCACCGTGCGGCAGCTCGGCTTCCCCATCGAGGTGTTGACCGATTACGAAAAAACCATGAACCGCTATTCGTTTCTCCTGGTAGAGTGACGCGACTCTGGGAGTAAGGTCACACAACTCGACACCCACTCATCCGAGCCGAGGTGAATAATGTCCACCAGCCTCAGGATCTACTTCGCCGGCTCCATCCGCGGCGGTCGGGACGACCAGGCGCTGTACGACGCCTTGATCAGCCTGCTCCGCGAATACGGTGAGGTCCTGACCGAACACGTCGCCAATCCCGCCCTGACCACCACCGGTGAAAACGATCTGCCCGACGCCGAGATCTTCGCACGCGACCTGGCCTGGTTGCGCAGCGCGGATGTCCTCGTGGCCGAGGTCACCACGCCCTCCCTCGGGGTGGGCTACGAGGTGGCGTGGGCGGAACAGCTGCAGAAACAGGCCCTCTGCCTGTACCGCGAGCTGCCTGGGCGCCGGCTTTCGGCCATGCTGGCGGGGAATCCACGGCTGGTTGTTCGTCGGTACAGTACGCCTGGCGACGTGAAGGAACATCTGGACGAGTTCTTGTCGGCGAAGCGCGACTTGACTTAGGGTCAGCGATCGAAGGCACCCACGCCGATCATCGGTAATTACTCTTCACTTGTCCCCCGCTCAACTTTTCGATCGGGACCTATAAGCCGGCATAGAGGGTGGAGACCTCCGAGCCGTTCAGTGCTCACTTATAGACCTGGATTTCGTCGATGAAGCCGTTGAGCTCGAAGATGGGATGATACTCGAGGCGACACCCAGGTACACCTTGTCGGAACAGGAGAAGGCTTGGTAGTTGTTGTACCGGGTCTCGAAAAGCCCGCCCCGTCCAGCGGCGACGTTGCGGCCATCTGCATTCACTGGCTCACGGTGATATCATCACTACTTCAACCGGAGATGAGTTGCAGCTGGCCGCCAGGTAGGCTATACCGCCACGCTGTCCTCGAGGACCATCCAATCCCATTCGGACGAGACTGTCGACTGGTTCTGTTCGTCCCCGGCGCCCAGGTCGATACTCTCCGCCCCACTCAGCCGCTGATTTTCCGTCCTGGTCTGGAATTTTGAGAGCACCCGCATGAGGTCGGCGGATATGGAGGCGAGTTCCTGCGCCGAGGAAGAGGTCTCCTCGTACAGCGCCGCGTTATTCTGGGCCTCCGTATCGATCTGGCCGAGACCGATGGATATCTGGCTGATGGCGAGACTCTGCTCGCTGGAGGCAGTGGATATGTCGGCAACCAGCGTGGCCACCTGGGTGATGCCGTCGACGATGCTGTTCAGGGACTCGGCCGTCTCCGCGGCCATGTCCGTTCCCTGCTTTACCCTCGAGATGGAGTGCTGGATAAGGCCGCTGGTCTCCTCGGCCGCCTTGGCGCTCTTGCTGGCGAGATTCCGCACTTCCTCGGCGACAACGGCGAAGCCCTTGCCGTACTTGCCGGCCCGGGCAGCTTCCACGGCGGCGTTGAGCGCCAGCAGATTGGTCTGGAACGCGATATCGTCGATCACCTTCATGATCTTGGCGATCTCCTGGCTCCCCTCCTGGATATTGTTGATGGCCACTTCCAGATCGTGCATCTGGCCGTTGCCTTTCTCGGCGGCTTGTTTCGCCG
>JBDRBC010000322.1:0-7659 GCA_043823125.1 bacterium
GGCAGTGGATGATCTATGGTTTACCCTTCGTCCTGATTATGATGCCGGTGTTGTGGTTGTCACTCCGCTGGCGATTCAAGCCGATCAATCGCGACCTGGGTCCTGCCATGGAAATGCTCAGGACCGACATCGATCGCATGAAGGGCTGGAACCGAAACCAGGTGCTCGCCCTGGTGATCTTCGTGCTCATGTTCCTCGGCTGGGTCACCGACAAGAACCTGTTGCAGCAGCTGGTCGGTTTCCAGCTCGGGATCGGGGTCATCGCCATCGCCGGCGCCATGGCCTATCTGCTCACTGGAGTGGTGAACTGGCGTGATTACCAGGAGCGTGTGGATTGGGGGGTCGTATGGCTCTACGCTGGCGCCATCGCCTTCGGGCGCGCCTTGGATCAGACCGGAACCGCCTACTGGCTGGCCCGCTCCCTGGTCCAGGGAATGGCCGACGTCGGATTGGCCGGAGCCCCGGCTCTTCTGGGCATGGGCGGCCTGGTCACCGCCGGACTCACCAACCTGATGGCCGACGGACCTGCAGCCGCCTCGGTGGGGCCGATCAATCTCAATATGGCGGCCATCCTGGCGCCCGGAACGACCCTGGTTCCATTCATGGGGCTCATCACCGCTGCCGCCTCATCCTTCGCCTATCTGCTCGTGATCGGCACGCCACCCAACGCCATCGTGTATTCGAGTGGTTTCCTGGATGCCAAGGACTTTCTCCGGGTCGGTCTTGTCTGCTGGCTCGCTGCGATCGTGATACTTCTGCTGCTGAGCTTGTTTTACTGGCCGCTGATCGGATGCGGGGATCTACCGAACGCCTGACGGAAAGGCATTGGAAGGGGTGAACCCGAAATGAATGAGACTGCACAAGCGATCCGCCTGCTTCTCGTCGACGACGAGGAGGAGTTCAGACTGGCCACGGTGAAGACCCTGCAGCGACGAGGTTTCCAGGTAACCGAGGCGGCCGACGGTGAGGCCGCGCTGGAAATCCTGGAACGGGAACGTCCGGACGTCGTGATCCTCGATCTGAAGATGCCGGGTATGGACGGGATCAGGACGCTCCATCGTCTGAGGTTGCTCCATCAGGATCTGCCGGTCATCATCCTGTCCGGTCACGGCACCTGGGAGGACGCCCTGGCGGGGATTCGTCTGGAGATAACCGAGTTCCTGCAGAAGCCGGTGGATATCGATGACCTCGCGTTGCTCCTGAACCGGCTGGTCACCGGTGGCCGCTGTACCCCGCTCCGGGAGCGGACCATTCGCGATTTGATGGTTTCCCCTGATCAGTATCCTCGACTCATGATCTCGCAGACGATTGAAGAAGCGGTCGCCTTGCTGAAGCAGTCCTGCCTGCAAGACGGCGAGTTCGTGGATCACAACCTGCAAATACAGTCGATGATAGTCTACGATGCCGTCGATACCTTTCGCGGGATCATTCAATTCCGAGATATCCTGAAACTGGTCATTCCGCCCTTTTTGGAAGACTCACCTTACACCACCTATTTCACGGGAATGTTCCTGTCCCAGTGCAAGGTGCTCGGCAAACGCTCCGTGCAGGAGATTCTCGATACACTGGTGACCATCGATGTCGACGCTCCATTGATGGAAGCGGTGGATCGTCTCGTCCGATATCGACTGGAGAGCCTGCCCGTTATGGACGGGGGCCGACTAGTGGGTGTTTTGCGTGAGCGGGACGTGATCTTCGAGATTGTCGATGGTCTGGGTAGGCCTTGAGCCAGAAAGGAATCCCCGCGCAAACTTCTGATTCAGACAACCGGGTACATGTTATGATGTGAGTGCGGGGTTGACGCCGGCACCGGTCAGCAACGGGAATGGGGATACCATGGCCGAGGAAAACAAGATCCCTCAAGCTGCCATGGCGGCTCCTGCCTGCCAGGATTTATTGACCCTGGTGCGAGCCATGATTCGGCACGCCCATATCCGGGTGCCGCGGGTCAAGTTCCTGCGGCGGGTGTCCAGGCTCGTGCTCGATGCAACGAACTGTGACCGGCTGGCGTTGACCCGGATGAGAAGCGGTGTCCTCCGCTACCATTCCGAGATGTGCCTGCGGGATGGAGAGGAGCCGGACTTCCTCAACCAGGTTTTTTCCGCCGAGGAGATGGAAAACACCTGGGAGAAGATGCCGGACGCGGCCGAGCTCGGTGACCTGCGACGCCGCCTCATGTTCGACGAGGAGGAACTCGGGGGCCGGTTCTGGACCAACGATACCACCAGCCTCCGCCTGCCGCCCGGTTCTCTCGCCATCGTCCGTTTCGAGATCGAAGAGGGCAATTACGGCCTGATGGAGATCCGGAACGGAAGACCGGATTTTTTCAATGAAGATACCGTTCTCTTCCTGGAGTGCCTTGCGCAATATATCGGCGTCGCCATTGCCGATCGTCGGGCGCGCGCATCCCTGCAGCGTCGGTTGAAAGAGTTGACCTACCTCTACGAGATCGCCGGCCTGGAACAGACTACGAACCGGGATCTTGACCAGGCTCTGGTCGCGGTCGTGGATCTCATCCCCTCCCTGTTTGCGGATCCGGAGCACACACGGGCCAGGATCCTTTGGGATGATGTGGCCATCCCCGCTGAATACGACGAGAAGTTTTCTCCTGACTATCGTGCATCCCTTGTCATCGAGGGTGTCGAACGCGGAGTCGTGGAACTCGTTTGCGCCCGGCCGGAAGCCCGGCTGGAGGCAGGCATGACCAAGGGCGACGAGCAGCAGTTACTCGAGACGGTGGCGGGGAAACTCGCCGGCCTGCTGGCGCGCCGGGAATCGAGAGAGGAGAGGACCCGGCTGGAGGGGCAGCTGCGGCACGCCGATCGGCTGGCGACAATCGGTCAGCTGGCCGCAGGCGTGGCTCACGAACTCAACGAGCCGTTGACCAACATTCTCGGTTATGCCGAGCTGATCGAGGAGGAGGAAAACATATCGGCGCGGGGAGAGCGCGATCTGGGGAAGATCATCTCGGCGACGATGCACGGCCGTGAGATCGTCCAGAAATTGCTGATCTTTGCTCGACAGATGCCGACCCGTCGCCACAATATCAACCTGAACGAGATCGTCGAGGACTCTCTCTTTCTTCTGGATTCACGCTGCGCGAGGGAGGGGATCGAGCTTGTCCGGCAGCTGCTCCCCGACTTGCCGCCCATCTTTGCCGATCCCGGTCAGATGCGCCAGGTTCTGGTGAACCTGGTGGTCAACGCCATTCAAGCCATCTCCGGCGGCGGGCGCATCTGCATCGAAACCCGCACCGATGATGATTCCATTATCCTCTCAATCGAGGACACGGGATGCGGCATGACGGAAGAAGTGCGTAGCCAGGTCTTCCTGCCCTTCTATACGACCAAGGACGTGGGTCAGGGCACCGGCCTCGGTCTGCCTGTGGTTCACGGTATAGTGACAGCTCACGACGGAAGCATTAAGGTCTCCAGCAAGTCGGGTCACGGCACCCGGTTCGTGGTGTCGCTCCCCCGCGCTCAATCCTGACAGGTGGCGTGGTCACCAGCCGTTTTTCCCGCTGCCGGGTGTTCGGAAGGCGAGCGAGACCTGTTTTCAAGCAGTCTGCCGAGATGGAGTGAGGTTATGGCGGTCCGCCAGAAGAAATGGCGCATCCTGGCCGTGGATGACTCCCCGGAAACCCTGGAAATGGTGGAACGCAAGCTGATGGCTGCCGGGTTTCGCGTGTACACAGCGGCTGGTGTCGTTCAGGCCGTTGGATTTCTGGAGCAGACCCCGGTGGATCTCGTATTGACCGATCTCAGGATGCCGGGCACGAGCGGACTCGACCTCGTCCGCTATGTTCGGGAAAACCTTCCCGACTCCGAGGTGATGATGTTCACCGGCTATGCGACAGTCGCGGGTGCGGTCGAGGCAGTCAAGACCGGAGCCGAGGAGTACCTGGCCAAACCATTCACCGGCCTGGAGTTGCTCGGTGCTGTGCGGAAGGTGATCCAGAAGCTGGCCATCCGCCGCGCCCGGACCACCCAGAGCCTACTGCCCCAGCTGGCAATACCGGGTTTGATCGGGGAATCGCCGCGGATCCGCCAGGTGTATGCGGCAATCAAGAAGGCGGCCACCAGTCTGGCAACGGTCCTGATCATGGGTGAGAGCGGCACCGGAAAGGAACTCGTGGCCCGCTCCATCCACTACCTGAGTTCGCGGGCTACCGCCCCGTTTGTTCCGGTGAATTGCGGCGCCATTCCCGCGGACCTGCTCGAGAGCGAGCTGTTCGGTTACGTCCGCGGCGCCTTCACCGGGGCGGACAACACACGACAGGGTTTCTTCCAGACCGCCCATGGGGGCACGGTTTTCCTGGATGAAGTGGCCGAAACCAGCCTCCCGATGCAGGTCAAGTTGCTGCGCGTACTGCAGGACAAGCAGGTCTGCATGGTTGGCTCACGGGTACTGAAGACGGTCGATATCCGGATAATCGCCGCCACCAACCAGGATTTGCGGGCCGCAGTCGAACGTGGTGAATTCCGGGAGGATCTGTTCTACCGCTTGCATGTGATCAACATCGATTTACCACCGTTGAGAGAACGTGACAACGACGTGCTCCTGCTGGTGCGGCACTTTGCCGAGATTCATGCCGCTGAGTATGAACGCGATCCGCCGGAGTTTACCGATGCGGCCCTGCGGGCATTCTTGAGTTATGACTGGCCCGGTAACGTGCGAGAACTCGAGAACACCATCCAGCGCATGATAGTAATGGAGGACCACGACCTGTTCGATGTTGTGGATCTGCCGTCGCACCTGCGCTTTTCCTTGAGCAGTCACACCGGAGTTCAGCGCACGCTGGCCGAGGTGGAAAGGGAGCACGTCTTGAATGTGCTCTCCAGCGTGGACGGCAACAAGACACGTGCGGCCGAGATCCTCGGCATCGATCGCAAGACCCTACGTAAACGGCTGCAGCAGATCGAACCGGATTCTTCCTCGTGATCTCGGGTTTGCCAGCACCTAAATCAAGAACACCATCGGTTACACCGGAGATTATGCCGATGACGGGGCTGAAGCCCGGGTTCGCACCCGAGCCCCCCCTCAAGGCAAATCGAACTCCGTAGCGCTATACCGGCTCCCGATCATCAGCGTCACCAGATCCAACCAGATGACCTGCGCATACTCCAGCGCCTGATGCCCGGCCGGCAGCGCCGCGGCGAGTTCCGAGACGAATCCCGGCAGGTCGTTCCGCTGCGCGTGGGCGAGCAGCCGGTTGAAGTTCACGCTGTCCAGATCTTGCAGGCCGTGGTCGACCGCCAGCGCCTGGAAATCCGCCGCGATGTCCTCCGGCCCACGGTCCGGCAGGGCGATGCCCGTCTCGGCGTCCACGAGGGTGGTCTTGCTCACTACCTGGATGCTCTGGGTGCCGACAGCATTCTCCTCGGGCACCATCAGCAACAAGGTGACGTTGTGGTTCCGCGGCGCCATGGCGTAGTTGGACGTGGCCTGCTGCAGGGCGCCCAAACGCACGAGCATGGTGTTGTCCGAAACGCGCGCCACGGTGAGCAGGCTGTTCAGATCGCGGCCGAGCACCGTCTCGATGTCCTGGACGAACTTGTGGATGTCCGTCGAGGCGCCGAGTCCGCCGCCGAGGAAGTACGAGGCACCGGCGAGCTGACGGATGTTCTGGACCATCCGGGAGTGGAGGGTCGCCTCCATGTTGTCGGTGACCATGAGCGGGATGATCTGGGGCGACCTGTTGATCCGAGTCGACTTGTGGAGGTCGGCGGCATCGACGCCCGACTGTTCGAGCGGTGTGCGGGCCGTCCCCTTGTTCATGGCCGTCGCCACCGGGCTCTTGTCGACCAGCGACGAGAAGAAGCCGAGTGTACAGTACGCATCGTACGGTTCGTTGCGCGCCTTGGGCATGAGGCTGATCTGCAACCGCACCACGTACGGCTTGTAGCCATCACGCAAGGCGGCGTCCTTGATGTACCGGTTCAGCAGCTGCACTTCCTGGTAGAGGGCGGTGGCGGCCCAGTAGAGCATCATCGGGTCCATGCCCGGTTTCTGGTCCAGCACCGAAAGTCGGCCGGGCTCCTCGGTCTGGTGGATCTCCAGTTCACTGCCCCCCTCGGCGTAGGCCGCCGGAGGCGTGCTGGTCTGCTCCGAGCTGTAGGTGTCGGTTCTGGATTCAGTGACGTCGCCGCTGTCGGGATCCTCGGACAGGGAGCTGGTGGAAGTGGTCTGTTCCGTCGTGCTGGCGGTCTGCGTCGCGGGCGACGCCACGGTGGCGCCCACCTGGAAGGCGTTGAGTACCGATTCCTCCAGCCCCCGCGTGTCAGGGATGACGGCCTGCAGCGCGTCTGCTTCTGTCAGCTCGAATTTCGGCTGCAACGCTTCGATGTACTCGTCCCACGGCGCCACCGACACCACGGCGAAGTGGACCGATGCCGCCAGATGTTGCTGGTCCACCCGGTGGGAGGTGTGGAGCGGCGTTCGGGCGCACCCGACGAGGAGCAGCGTGATAAGCAGAATGGCCCACAGGACCGGACATCGATTTCGCTTGGACAGGAACATGGTATTCACCTCGCTGGCCGGAACCACAGGTCGTGAATCGGAGTGGCTCCGGTGATCATCGGATTCAGCTCCATCTCCATGAATCATCGTCAAGTTTGCAGGTCGGCCTGAGTGTGTATCCGGTATTTCGGTCCATCGGAACCGGTTAACCGGTACAGGTGGGACTGGGTTCCGGCTTCACGAGACAAACGCAGTGGGAATCCGAACAGGGAGTCAGCAGAAGACGGGCCCCGGAATCCGGAGCCCGTCAACTCAGCAGACGCACCGAGGACCGCTGGGGGATCTGTCCATACTAACGGTAGAGGGCCTTGATGGTCCCCCACGTCGATGTCTCGTTGGGCACGGTGGTGCAGGAGAAGCACTCCTCCTGCTCGAGCATGACCGCGCCGGTGGGATCGCAGAATTGCACGATGTAGCAGCAGAAGCCCAGCGAGTTGGGCTCCAGGTCGAGGTAGAGCGTGAAACCGCTCAGGATATCGTTGACCGGCACGCAGTCAGCGGGGGTGTTGGCGAAGAAATCCACACCTCCGAACGGATTGAGAAATCCGGACCATCCGCCGGGATACACGATGTCGGCAACTTCACACTCCGGCGTGGCCGGGAGCGGTTCGGGAGTGAAAACGAGGCAACAGATCGGCCCCGGCAGGCTGAAGTTGACGACGGAGAAATGGAGCAGCACTCCGTCGTATGACGGAACGATCTCGCACGCTTCCTGGATGATGGCGGCCTCGGCGAAGACGGTCAGGGGAGTAAACAGAAACAGGATGGTCACGAGCAGCAATAGCAGTTTCTTCATTCTTCCGGCCCTTTCACGATGGATGCAGGCAAACCTGGAATCATGCCGGATACTGGTGATGCACTCCCCTGATTGTGTTGCGAAAGCGGTATCCCGATTGATGGCGGATCATAGCACAAACCCATGGCAGGAACAAGCAGACACGGCCTGCCTCGCGGGATCGACCCGAGAGCAACCCGAGAGCAACTCGAGAGCAACCGCTGAACAACCCGGTCAATAGCTGTGGTGCGGCAACGCGGTCCGGGTCAACTCGGCGAACCGCACCCCGCGCAGCCCGGCGATCTGCAGCGCCATCTTCTCGATCTCGCTCGGCTTGCCGCGCAGGATGAGGGCCTCGAGGCAGC
>JBDRBC010000323.1:0-2514 GCA_043823125.1 bacterium
ACGATCGCCACGCGGCCCCGCGCCAGGTTCTGGCCTTGCAAGTTGAAGGTCTTGAGAAAACGCATGGCCGGGTAAACACCCGGGGTATCCTCGCCCTGTAATCCGAGCTGCCGGCTCTTGTGGGCGCCCGTGGCGATGAAGATCGCCTTGTAGCCTTCCCGGAACAGGCCGTCCAGCGTGATGTCCCGCCCCAGAGCAGTGCCGCACTCCAGGGAAACACCCGCCTCGAGGAGCGCCTCGATCTCCTGGTTGAGCAGGGTGCGGGGCAGGCGGAAGGAAGGGATGGCGCTGGTCAACATGCCGCCCGGCCGGTCGTCGGCCTCGTAGACCATCGGCCGATATCCGGCCAGGGCGAGGTAGTGCGCGGCCGCGAGACCGGCAGGCCCGGAGCCGATGATCGCCACCTGCTCGCCCTGCCCGTTCTGGCCGTCCAGCGGCTCGGGCTTGTATGCCGCCGAGTCGATACGATCGGTCACGAAGCGCTTGAGCGCCCGAATAGCGATGGGATCCTTGTCGCCCACACCACTCCGGCAGTGGCTCTCGCACGGGTGCGAGCACACCCTGGCGCAGACCGAGGGGAACGGATTGGCCGCCCGGATGACCTGGTAGGCCGCTTCGTACTCGCCGGCGGCGATGTTTGCGACATAACGCCACACCTCGGTGCCCAGCGGGCAGGCCGCCGCGCAGGGAGCGCCGACCAGCTCCTTGCAGACATACGCGTCGCAGCGCTTGTCCCGGACGTGCGTCTCGAATTCTTCTCGAAAGTACCTGAGCGTACTGAGCACCGGGTTGGGCGCCGACTGGCCCAGGCCGCACTGGTGGTGTCCTTGACCACATTGGCGAGTTCTTCGAGCAGCTCCAGATGTTCCGGCGTGCCCTTCCCGCGGGAGATATCGTCCAGGATCTCGTACATGCGCTGGGTGCCCTTGCGGCAGGTGAAGCACTTGCCGCACGATTCGTCCTTGAGGAAGTTCATGAAGTACTTGGCCACGTCGACCATGCAGGTATTCTCGTCCATGACGATCATCCCGCCGGAGCCCATGATCGAGCCGGCCTGGGCCAGGCTGTCGTAATCGATGGGCAGATCGAACATCCGGGCCGGGATACAGCCGCCCGAAGGCCCGCCGGTCTGCACCGCCTTGATCTTCGCTTTCCCGGGCGAGCCGCCGCCGATGTCATGGACGATTTCCCCGATGGTGATTCCCATCGGCACCTCGACGAGGCCGGTGTTCTTGATCTTGCCCACCAGGCTGAACACCTTGCCGCCTGAATTTCCAGTGGTCCCAGTCTGCGAAAATGTCCTGGCGCCCATGCGGAAGATCAGCGGGATGTTGGCCCAGGTCTCGACGTTGTTGATGGCCGTCGGTTTCCCGTTGATCCCCTTGCTGATGGGAAACGGCGGTCGTTGGCGCGGCTCGCCGGTATGGCCCTCGACGGAGCGGATGAGGGCGGTTTCCTCGCCACAGACGAAGGCACCGGCTCCACGCACGATCTGGATATCGAAAGAGAGGCCGGTCCCGAGGATGTTCTCGCCCAGCAGGCCGAGGTCATGGCAGCGCCGGAGGGCGATGGTCAGGTTCTTGATGGCCAGTGGATACTCGTTGCGAACATAAACGACCCCCTGGGTCGCGCCGGTTCCGTAGGCCCCGATGATCATTCCCTCGATGATGCTGTGGGGGTTGCCCTCGAGCAGGCTTCGGTCCATGTAGGCGCCGGGGTCGCCCTCGTCGGCATTGCAGACCAGGTACTTGCCGGTCTTGCCTGGTTGCTTGGCCAGTAGCGCCCATTTCATTCCCGTGATGAACCCGGCTCCCCCGCGTCCGCGTAAGCCCGAGCGCTGGACTTCCTGGATTACCCAGTCAGGTTCTGAGTACAAGACGGTTTCCAGCGCCCTGTAGCCATCTTGGGCCATGTAGTCGAAGATCCGGATGGGGTCGATCTTCTGGTTCATAGCCAGCAGGTTCCGTTGCTGGTGCCTGAAGAAGGGGATGTCGTCACAGCTCTCGTACACCTCACCCGTCACGGGATCGGAATAGAGAAGTTCCTTGACGAGTTCCCCCGCCAGCACCGCATCGATGATCTTGGAAACATCATCCAGTTCGACCTGCGTATAGAAGGCCCGCTGCGGTTCAGTGAGGATAAAAGGCCCCATCTCGCAGAATCCGTGGCATCCGGTGACCCGGATGGCGATGCGATCGAACAGTTCGTTCTCGATGATGTAACGCTTGGCGACCCGGAGGACGTTGTTCGACCCGCTGGCCTGGCACGCCGTCCCTGCACAGACAACGATGCGAGGTTTCTGACCGTCGGAGTCTGCAGTCACCAGGCTTCGCAACTCGCGGAGCTTATCTACCGATGACAATCTGGTCATTACGCCACCTTTGACCGAAAGACACTCTTGTTGAAGCTGGAAACGCGGCTCTGGGTCAGGCCAGGTCCAGCATGTGGCTCTTGCACCCTCGCCGTGAACAGATCTGCACGACCCCACCTTGCCGAACGATCATCGTGACCATC
>JBDRBC010000324.1:0-3481 GCA_043823125.1 bacterium
CTCACCCTGGGCATGATCGGTTCATCCCACAAGGAGAACGAGAAACGGGTCGCCATCCACCCGGTGCATTTCCCGTTGATCGACCGGAATGCGCGCAAGCGGGTCTTCGTCGAGAAGGATTACGGCGCGCGTTTCCGCATCAGTGACAGCGAGATCGAGCAGAGCGTGGCCGGCACCAGGACTCGCGAGGAGATCTTCGCGGAATGCGATATCGTGATGATCTTCAAACCAACCTTCGCGGATTTCCTGTTCTTCCGCCCGAACCAGATCATCTGGGGGGCGCTCCACCTGGTGCAGACCCCGGCCTTCGTACAGGAGGCCATCGACAAGAAGCTCACCTGCATCGCCATGGAGTCCATGTATACCTGGCGACCGGACGGCAAGCGTGGGGTCTGGCTCTTCCACACCCAGAGCGAGCTGGCCGGTTATTGCAGCGTGCTGCACTCGTTGCAGCTGGCCGGAATGAAGGGATGGCACGATCAACCCAAGCGGGTGGCCGTGATCAGCTTCGGTTCCACCGGGCGCGGCGCCGTACATGCGTTCATGAGGATGGATTTCACCGATATTACCGTGTTCACCCAGCGCGAAGCGCTGGCGGTGGCCGGCATGATACCGACCGTCAAGTACGATCAGTATCATCGCGACGCCAACAATCCCGAGAAGGTCGTTTATGAGACGAAGTCCGGGCAGCGGGTGCCGTTCGGCGTGATCCTGTCCGGTTTCGACATCGTCGTCAACTGCGTGTACCAGGACACCGACAACCCCCTGATGTTCATCTACAACCGGGACCTCTGCAAGTTCAAGTGCGGATCGAAATTGATCGATGTAAGTTGCGACCACGGCATGGGGTTCGAGTTCGCCCACCCGACAACCTTCGACGACCCGACCTTCGAGGTGGGCAACGGAGTGACGTATTACGCGGTGGATCACAGTCCATCGTACCTGTACAACACCGCGTCCCTCGAGCACAGCAAGGAGGCTTACCCCTATGTGGGCCACGTGCTGGGTGGCGAACCGGCGTGGCGGGATTGTCTGACCGTGGACAGGGCCGTCGAGATACGAAAAGGCGTGGTGGAGAATTCCAAGATTCTCAGTTACCAGAACCGGGAGCGGGACTTCCCGCACCGCGTGATAGCCAAGGCGTCGCAGGCAAAAGTGTAACCGGGACCGGACGCGCCGGAGGAAAAAGCGGGATCTTCCGGTCCAGCCGAAATCATGAAACCTCGCGCGTGACCCGCATGCCGTGCCGCACCAGCCCCGCGATCACGTCTTCGAACTGGACGTCCAGAGCCGTCAACAAACCGCTCCGCAACACGCGACCGCTCAGGATCAGTCGCGCGCCCAGTCCCAGCATGAAACCCACGGTCCGTTGCATGGCGGTGAGACCGGTATCGAGGTCACGACGATCCACGAGCTGGTAGACGAGTCGCTGTTCCCGGCCGTCCTTGAGCCCGCGCACATCGAGCCGGACCATGGCGATGTCCTGCTCGCCTTCTCCGTAGCGGAACTGTTCCTGCGCCTGCAAGAGCGCGGCGGTGAACTGCACCGGCGACACTGTCGAATCGCCCACCTGAATGGGCTGGTCATCCAGAAAGCCGCTACGCGCCACCACACGCCAGAAATCACAGTGACCGGGCAGGCGGCAGGTGAATCGTCCGGCCTCGTGGAGATTCCCGTTCAGACCGAACTGCCGGGCATAACTCACCGCGTTCCCGTTGGGGTAGCACTCGAGGGTCGTCCCCAGTTCGGGCAGGTTAAGTTCGTGCAGATTCTCCGGAGCGAAGATATCGTGCCCGGCGATCCGTTTCGGTCGGCCGCCGGTGATGACACTGGCGGGACGCACGTATGCCTGCATCACCCCCAGGGGGGCCCAGGAGAACTTGTAGCGCAGCGGATTATCGGCAGCACCCGGATCCGGGATACCCGCGCCGTAAGAACGGAACTCCAGCACCTCATCCAGTTCGGCGCACGCTCGTGCCCCCAGCACGACATCGATACCGGGATCCAGACCGAATTCGGTGAGGATCGGTACGCCGCGTTCACGCGCCAGGTGGTCGATCCGGTCAGCGGTCGCCTGGAGCAGCTGGATCCGGGCCGGGTCGGACTCGCGGGGGGTGACATAGAACACGCTGGAGACCAGCGGTACGCCCACCGTGGCCGCGGCCTGTCCCATGGACACGGCGAGGGACGCCGGCAAGACCTCGACCACCAGATCCACCGCGGCCATGGCGCGCTCCACCGCCGCCGTGTCGGCGAGGTCGAGATCCAGCGCGGCGACCCGATTATCTGGATACGGGGCCAGGACTTCCGCCAGGTCGGGACGGATGTCGACCACCTGAATCCGGTCGATCATCTCGAACTGTACGAGATCGTGCAGGGCGGCCGTCCCCTGCATCCCGAGGCCGAGTAGCAAAACTGTCTTGTGGGCCAACTTGCTGTCCTCCTGGGTAGCGCGGCGAGGGCTCAATATCGTCGTTTCGCAACGCTTTCTCAACCCCGCCAATAGAATCGGCTGCAAATCGGTTGAATTGATGGAGACTCGCTTGTTATCACGACATCCCGCCCCTAAATCTTCCCCTGAATCCGCCGATATCTGACTCGACAGCCCCGAGCGTGAATCGAGGATTCAAGGACATCGAGCACCCCAGGTAGGAGCACACCCGTGACGGTATATCGCCCAGAACTCTGCCGAAGCCAGCTTCCGCTTGTCGTGGCCAGTGTCGCCCTCCTGTGGGTCTTGCTCCTTTCGGGCCCCGCACCTGCCAACGAAACCAATCCCGAATTGCTGGAATCCCTCGAGTACCTTCACGGGGCGCTCGGTAGGGCCGAGAGTATCGCGGACACCAACCAGATCGCCGCCGCCCTAATCGATCTGGGACACGTCCACCGGGCGCTGGGGCATTATGACCAGGCGAACGCCAGCTATCAGCGGAGTATCGTGCTGGCCATGGAACTTAGTGACGACCTGAAGCTGGCGAGAAGTCTGGTGGGCCAGGGCGTCATTCATCGTCTCGAAGGGCGACCAGAAAAGGCCGTTGCTTTCCTCGAACATGCCTACAATATCATCCAACCCGAACAGGCGCTCTTGCCGGCCCGGGACTGTCTCCTGGAACTCTCGAACGCTTACGAGGACCTGGGCGATCACCGGCGAGCACTCGAGTCGTACAAGCTGTACAAGGCCACCAATGACAGTGTCTTCAGCGCAGATGGCCTGCAGAAGGTGGCCGAACTGCGGACCCGCTACGAGCTGGAGCATCAAAAGCACGAGATCGCGATCCGGGAGCATGAGGAGGCCCTGGGCAAGCTCAACCGAGAACAAGGCGTGCTGGTGGGGTCCATCCTGATTGGCGTGCTGGTCATCGTCGGCTTGAGCCTGTTCCTGGCCGTCAAGCACGGCCGGGAGAAAACCCGGACCAAACAGCTCATCAACCGGACCAACGAGAAACTCGAACTGCAGAAAACGGAACTCGAAGCAACGCTC
>JBDRBC010000325.1:0-28628 GCA_043823125.1 bacterium
CAGCCGGCGGCGTCGGTTCGTGACCAGTCGGCCCGATCCACGCCGTCGATGACATCCGGCGCCGACCCGGAACCGACGGCGACGATGAGTCCGTCCCGGGCGGCCACCCAGCCGCGTTCCAGGATCTCGCGATCCGGGTTCATGGTCACCAGCGGCCAGGCATTTTCCAGGAGGAAGAAGGCTTGGGCGGTCATGTGGTCTCTCCCCGAACCTCGCGCCGGTGGCCGAAACCACCAGACCCGAGTCGGTTGAAAAATGGATGGGCTCCTCGTGAGTGCTTAGTTATACTGGATCCCCGTTCTTCCCGCTAGTGGTCTGTCCGGATTGTCCGTGGGGATCGTCTCGATGGATCTGCGGAGATGGCGGGAGTGGACTGCCGTGATCCAGTGGCGAAGACACAGCCGTTCAGATGTCGGTCTGGAAGGTGGGGGCACTATGCTGAACCCGGAAAACCGCTCACGAATCGTGTGGCTCCTGGTGCTCTGGCTGCTGGTGGGAGCGAACCCCGCAGCCGGCCAGGCGGAGTCGCCGTTCTTTTTACCAGCGTACGCCGCGGAGTTTTTTTCGGCAGGACATCCTGATGCCGAAGTGTACGCCATCCTGGTGGGCGCCTTTGCGGAACGGGACAGTTGCGATCTCGAGTTTCGCGGGCTCTGTTCCTTGCAACTGCCCAGCTTCATCAGGCGACACGACGGGTGGCGTCTACCCCACGAGCTGTTGATCGTGGCCCCGCCCGAATGGCATCAGGCTCAGGCGCTGCTCCGGAAGTTACAACGATGCGGCCTGGCGGACCGCGGGCTGCTGGTCAAGACCAGCCGCGCGGAATTACTCGTGGGGCTCGATCCGGAATCCGTCTGTCTGTCGGACCACGATCCCCTGCCCGAACTGTGCCCGGAGAGTGGTGAAGACCGACACCCCCAGCTGCTTCGGTTCCGTCGGCCGGAGTATTCCGAAACCGCGCGGCGGGAACTCATCGAGGGCGTGGTTATTATTCGAGTGCTCGTGGGCGCCAGGGGGAGAGGTGGAGTCCACGGAGATCGCCCAGTCACTGCATCCGGACCTGGACGCGGCGGCACAGGCGGCAGCTCGGCAGTGCCAGTTCTTGCCGGCGCGTCAGGCCGGCCGGCCGGTTCGGGCCTGGATGGCCATCCCGTTCAGCTTCCGTCTGGACGGGGACCGGACCTCGTCGGACTGACTTTCTTGACCTCAGGGAGTGAGGGACCTTGCATGCGCTTGATTCGAACGGGATGGTGGTTGCTTCTCGGAAGTCTGGTGTTTCCCTACCTGGCGGGCCAGACGTTGCCGGCAGCGGCTCCCGATTCCCTCGGCGATGCGACACTGGATAGCCTGATTGGCGCGGCCCTGGATACGGCTGCCAGTCAGCTCCCGGATTCAATGCTGGCGGCGACTCCTGATTCGTCACAGATGGTGACGGTGGTTCCGATGGCTCCGATGGTTCCGATGGTTCCCGATACCTTGTGGGCCGTCCCGGTGGCCACGGTTTCCACGCTGGACAGCGCGCGCAGCTGGCACGGCTTGCTCACGGAGAACGGGTGTAACGCCTTCGCCCGGGTGCGGGCCGACAGCCGGCACTACTGGTACGAGATCTTTGCCGGGCCGGCGGCGGACTCCAGCAGCGTCGATTCACTGCTTTTCGTGCTGGCCGAGATGACGGTGACCGACACCGAGCCCATTCGTGGTTTTTTCGAGGACCTGCTGCACGGGGTCGTGATCCAGCCGCCGGCCGGCAGCGTGCCCGCCCACTCGGCGCGCCTCCCGCAAGCCGTGGCGGGCCAGACAGCGGCTGGCGGAGCCTCGTCCACCGATCAGCCGACCATCGGCTTCCTGGCGGAACCGGACTATCCCGACAGTCTCCGTGCGGAAGGTGTGGCCGGTACGACAGTGCTGAACGTCCTGGTGGACGTGGACGGATCTGTCAGCGAGGTCAAGGTCGTGCAGTCACTTCACCCGGTGCTGGACGAAGAGGCCGCGGAGTCCATGTACCGGAGTTTCTTCGCGCCGGCCATCAAGAACGGCGTGCCGTTTGTGGCGTGGATCACGATCCCGGTGGTTTTTGAGGTAGCCCCCGACTCCCCGGATCGGTAAGATGCAGCCGTGGCGACGTGACGTGGACGGACAACTGCTCGTGTCAGAAGTGACTGATTCAGTAATTCAATTGGAATGTCGAGTTCGAGTACAAACGGAATACCTGGAAGGAGGCCCATCTTGTTACATCGGAACAAGTTCAACCTGCTCAGCCTGGTGCTGCTCGCCCTGGTGCTGACCGCCCTGCTGGCGGGGTGCAGCGCTCGTAAGACCGTCACCAGGACGGATCCCGGCGAGATGATAGACCTGTCAGGCAACTGGAACGATACCGACAGCCAGCTCATGGCCGCGGCGCTGGTCACGGACATGTCCACCCGCAGCGGCTGGATCGAGAGCCACCTGCTGGACAAGGGCAAGAAGCCAGTGGTCATCATCGGCCAGGTCAAGAACCGGACCACCGAGCACATCCCCGTGCGCACCCTGGTTTCCGATCTGGAAAAACAGCTCATGGATTTCTCCAGCGTGGACCTGGTGGCCTCGCCCGAGGAGCGAGATGGACTCCGGGACGAACGGGCCGATCAGCAGCAATTTTCCTCCATCGAAACCGCCAAGCAGTGGGGCCGCGAAGTGGGCGCCGATTACATGCTGGTGGGTGAACTGAATTCCATCATCGATACCGAGGAAGGCGAGTCGGTCAAGTACTACGAAATGGTGTGCGATCTGGTGAGCCTGGAGACGAACATCAAGGTCTGGCGCGGCGATCACAAGATCAAGAAGTTTGTCGGGCAGGGTGCGTACAAGCCGTGACCCATTCGCCGCCAGTCGTGAGCTCCGCGCCGGCCCACCGCACTAGAATGTCGACCTGGTATGGGGTCGGCCTGATCTGTCTGCTCGCGGTGGCGGGCGCCGCCGGTCTGACCGGATGCGCCACGTACTCGGCGACGCATGCGAACCTGCGTCCCGAGCTGGCATCCGGTCAGTTCGATAAAGCGCTCCAGACCGTGGAGGAGAACCGCGGCAGCAAGGATGAACTCCTCTACTACCTGGAACGGGGACTCATCCTGCACTACGCCGATCGCTGGCAGGAGAGCAATCAGCTACTCCAGCAGGCCGAGGACCTGGCGGTGGATCTCTACACCAAGAGCATCTCCGAGGGGGCCTTCTCCCTGTTCACCAACGATACGGCCATCTCGTACCGGGCCGAGCCGTTCGAGATGGCCATGATTCCGTATTACCGTACCCTCAATTACATCTACCTCGGCGAGAAGGACGAGGCCATGGTGGAGGCGCGCAAGGCGAGCCTCTACCTGCAGCAGTACGCCGACCTGACCCGGGCGGCCGCGGCCGACGGCGATGGGGCAACCTCCGCCACCGGCGGTCACCTCGACGGTGACAGTCTGGAGACACTCCGCAACAACGCCTTCCTGCAGTATCTCAGTGGTATGCTGTACGAGTGGGACGGCGAGATCAACGACGCCTTCATCGCCTACCGCAACGCCGCCTCCTCTTTCGCCGTCACCAAGCACCATCTGGCCGTCCAGACGCCACCCTGGCTGGGTGAGGACCTCGCGCGTACCGGCAACTGGCTCGGTTTCAGCGAGGAGCTGGAGTTGTTGTGGCGGCAGTACCCGGAACTGGCGGTGGCGGCCGAAGCTGCTGACCCGGCAACCAGCACTGCCACCGGACACGTGGTCCTGTTCCTGGAATTCGGGTATGTGGCTCACAAGATCCAGCGGGAGTTCAACCTGCCCATCCTCAAGGATGAGGAAAACATCGATGTGGGCGACTGGGCCGAGAGCCTGGTCTTCCGGATGGATCCCCTGTGGTCGGCCGGTTCACGGGAAATCGAGTACTGGTTACGGGTGGCCATGCCGGAAATGGTGGCCGAGCCGCCCAGTGTGACCGGCGCTCGGGTAACTGCTGGAGTCGCCGGCTCCCACACCGTCACGGTGCCGGTGGAGGACCTGGCCGGACGCGCCGTGTTCGACTTCCAGGCCAAGGAGGGGACGATCCTGCTGAAGAGCGTGGCGCGGGCGCTGTCCAAGTACCTGGCCAAGCAGAAGGCGGACGATGTGGGTGTCGTGGCCGGCATCATCGCCAACATCTTCGGCGCGGCCACCGAGACTGCCGACACCCGGAGCTGGCTCACTCTGCCGGGGCAGATCGCGCTGGTTCGACTGGAGCTGCCGCCCGGGCAGTACGACCTGCAGGTGGAGCTTTTCGACCAGTACGGCCAGACGGTAGCCACGGAATCGGTGCCGGAAGTGAACGTCCGGGCCCGGGACTGGCATTTCGCCAGCCGGCGCGCCTTCTGAGTTATTTCCCCGGAAATAGTTGAACTACAGTGGTTCAGTCACCGGTGGTGCCGGTCAACCGGCGGGCCAGAAACCGTCCACTCTCCAAGTCCGGCTGGAGCGCCCGGTTCCTGACCACGAGCCTACCGCGGCGCCAGACGTGTTCCACCCGCCCCTGGCCGCGTCGCCCACGCCACAATGAACCGTCTCGGTCACTGGCGCCGAGGGGTTCCCAGGTAAAGTCCACCACTGGATCGAACAGGACCACGTCGGCGTCGTAGCCGGGCGCCAACCGCCCCTTGGTGCCGCCGAGTCCCATCCGGACAGCCGGTTCCTCGCAGCAGATCTGAATCCACCGCTCGGGTGTCAGGTCACCACTGACCACTGCCAGTCCGTAGGTGAAGGTGAGCCGTTCGCCCACGCCGCCCACCCCGTTGGGAATGGCGGGAAACCCTCGCCGAGCTGCGGCCAGCTTGGTGGCGAGATCGAATTCGCAGTGATCGGTGGAAAGGAACTGGAGGTCACCCCGGGCGAGACCGGCCAGCAGGGCGGCGCTGTCACTGGCGGAACGTATTGGTGGGGAACAGATGATCCGCAAGGTGGCCTCGTAACTGCCGTCACAGCAACCGGTGCTGCCGAACAGATGGTGGAGACAGACCTCGCCGTCCAGCTGCGCCTCACGCCCCACCCGGGCCTGACGCAAGCGTTGCAGCGATTCCGCCAGGGAAAGATGCACCAGGGTCAAGGGACAGCCGGTCCGTTGTGCCAGTTCGAGAGCGGTTGCCACCGCCTGCACTTCCGACTCGGGCGGATGGGCGGCGGTGTGCCACTCGGCGCCACCGCGCCCGGTGTGGAGCAGGGCCGCCTCGGCCGCCGCATTCATCTCCCCGTCTTCGGCTGGACCAGCAGTTTACCTCCGCAACCCGCCACGGCCCGCATCAACCGCTCCATTGCGGACGCGGTCAACATGAGCCGATCCTTGTAGGCCAAGAATCCCTTGAAGGTGGGCACACCGCGCGCCACCAGCGACGGCAGCTCGGCCAGACAACCCTTGCTGGCCTCCGTGATGGTGGCGTGGAGACCGAAATCGCAGAGGCAGTCCGGCTCGGCCCGCTGCAACCAGCGCTCCACTGCCGCGTTCACCGATTCACCCCGTTCCGGATTGGCAAAATCGATGACCGTGGTGGTGCCGCCGAGCAGCGCCGCCTCGGAACTTTCCCGCCAGCCGAGACTGCAACAACCCGGCCGCAGCGGCATCCCGAAATGGACGTGGGCGTCCACACCGCCGGGCAGTACCCAGAGGCCGGTGGCGTCCACTTCCGTTGGCTGGTCGCCGGTGGTGGGCAGCGGGGGTGTGGGCGGTGTCGACCGAAGCGTTGCCACCGGAGGCAATATCGACGTCTCCCCGGGGGTTTCGTCGCGGACGACCACGGCGGTGATCTTCTCCCCGACGATGGCCACGTCCGCGGCGGCGAAGCCGGTCCCGGTGAGGACCAGTCCATTTCTGATCCAGAGTTCTTTTGGTTCCATGCCTGTACCGTACCGCAAATGGGATCGATCGGCCAGGATCTGTCTGAATATCCTCGGACCGGGTTGATCGGGTGATGCTGGCGACCCGAAACGTGAAGCGGTCATCACGGAATTTTCCGCGGAAGCAGATGGAGGAAGGAGATGGCCGAGTCAGTGATAAACAGGTAGTGGGGCGATGGCCGGTGCTAGCCGGGAGGAGATCCTGCTGGTGGCCCTGGATATGATGACCCAAGTAGAGTCGTCGGCAACGAGTGATCCTGGCTCAAAACAACCAGAGTGCACCCGGGTGCACTCGGCATCCCCATATCAAATAATCGTTTACCAATGTGAGCAATGCAAGGAGCAGGCAGTTCAAGCGGCTGGCGAACGCCGCACGATCACCCCGCGCAGACCGAAGCCGTCGCCTGTGACGCACGAATCCTCGAACCCGGTCCTGGCCAGCACAACCGCGCGACCATTCCTCCCGCAAAACGACAAGAGGTCCTGGCGAGGGACGGACACCGTTGCCAGTCGCCGGGTTGCCGGCACACCTATTTCCTGGAACTGCATCACCTGAAACCACGTGCGGTGGGTGGCGACATCTCGCCAGCGAATCTGATCACGTTGTGTTCGAGCTGTCATCGGCTGGCGCATGAGTGGGCAAATGTTGGTCGCTGTCTTCAGGATCGACACGTCGATCGGAACCCGGAAGGATGTGTCGAGCGGTTGAGTGATAGACAATGTCACGGATGCCGCGTCGAGCCGGGAGGCGATCCGGTGAATTGCACAGCTGGCCCGTTCCATCCGAACAGCTGCTAGACCGCCGCCGGGCCAGCGGCTATATTTGCTTTTCTGACCTTTGCCGGCGTCTATCCGGAGACAGTGCGTTGAACCGGGTGAGTGGCCGGCCTTCTAGTGGTCCACGAGGAGAACCCATGAGACGAATCCCGACCAAGATCAAAAAACAGAGCGATTCTTTTCAGCAGAACGATCGCGAGAACCGGAAGAGGGCCAAGGAGTTGGCCGAGCTATATGGGCGAATACGCGAGGGGGCGGAGGAGCGGTATCGCGAGCGGCATCTGTCCCAGGGCAAGATCATGGTGCGCGATCGGATCGAATCGCTGGTGGATCCCGGCACGCCGTTCCTGGAGCTGTCGCCGCTGGCGGCTCACGAGGTCTATGGCGACTGGGTGCCGGCGGCGGGTGTCATCACCGGCATCGGGCGGATCCACGGCCGGCAGGTGATGATCGTGGCCAACGACGCCACGGTGAAGGGTGGCACGTATTATCCGCTCACCGTGAAGAAGCATCTGCGGGCCCAGGAGATAGCGCTGGAGAACCATCTGCCGTGTGTCTATCTGGTGGATTCCGGCGGCGCTTTCCTGCCGCGGCAGGACGAGGTGGTCCCCGACCGGGATCACTTCGGGCGGATTTTCTATAACCAGGCCGTCATGTCGGGCAAGGACATCGCCCAGATCAGCGCGGTACTGGGTTCGTGTACGGCCGGCGGCGCCTACGTGCCGGCCATGAGCGACGAAGTGGTCATGGTGAAGGAGCAGTCCACCATCTTCCTCGGTGGGCCGCCGTTGGTGAAGGCAGCCACGGGGGAGGACGTCACCCCCGAAGAGCTGGGTGGTGGCGATGTGCACACCCGTATCAGCGGTGTGGCTGACCATCTGGCCAACAACGATGCCCACGCCTTGAAAATCGTGCGGGATATCGTGGAGAACCTGGGGCCGGTCCAGACGACGACCATTCCCACCTCGCCGCCCGAGGATCCGTACTACGATCCGGAGGAGCTGTACGGTATCGTCTCCCACGACGTGCGGTTCCCGTTCGACATGCGTGAGGTCATTGCCCGCATGGTGGACGGCAGCCGCATGCACGAGTTCAAGCCGCGGTACGGTCCCACCGTCGTCACCGGCTTCACCCGGATCCACGGCATGGCCGTGGGGATCGTGGCCAACAACGGCATCCTGTTCAGTCCCGAGGCGCTCAAAGCGACCCATTTCATCGAACTGTGCAACGCGCGGCGGATTCCGCTGCTGTTCCTGCAGAACATCACCGGCTTCATGGTGGGGCGGGAGTACGAGCACGGCGGCATCGCCAAGGACGGCGCCAAGATGGTCAACGCCGTCAGCAACAGCACCGTGCCCAAGTTCACGGTGATCATGGGGGCGAGCAACGGCGCCGGCAATTACGGCATGTGTGGCCGGGCCTACCAGCCGCGGCTGCTGTTCATGTGGCCCCAGGCCAAGATCTCGGTGATGGGCGGCGAACAGGCGGCCAACACCCTGCTGCGGGTGAAGCAGGATCAGGTGGCGCGCAAGGGCGGCAGCCTGACCGCCGAGGAGGAGCAGTCCATCGTGGCGCCGATCCTCGAGAAATACGAGCGAGAAGGGCATGCCTACTACAGCAGCGCCCGGTTGTGGGATGACGGCGTCCTGGACCCGATCCAGACCCGCGATGTGCTGGGGCTGGGCCTGGCCATGTCCCTCAATACGCCCATTCCGCCGGTGCGATTCGGGGTCTTCCGGATGTAGCGGCGCCAGTGCCGATCGGAGCTGAAACGAGGTCTCATGGCGGTGACGGAAAAACGACGGGGTCGGGTGCTGGTGGTGACGCTGGATCGACCCGAGGCGCGGAACGCCTTCGACGGCGCCACTATCACGGCGCTGCGGGAGGTCTTCGAGGCGGTCGCCCGGCAGCCGGAACCGTCTCTGGACCCTGCCGGCGGCGCGGTGGCCGACGACGGCATTGGTGACGCGGCGGAGCGCCCCCACGTGGTCCTCTTGCAGGCCACCGGGCCGGTGTTCTGCGCGGGGGCCGACCTGGGGGAGATGAAACGGCTCGGCCAGGCCGACGTGGAGGAGAATCTCACGGCCGCCCGCGAGATGGGCGCCATGTTCCGGGCCATCCGGCTCTGTCCGGCGCCGGTGGTGGCGCGGGTGCAGGGACCGGCGTTTGGCGGCGGGGTCGGGATGGTCTGCGCCTGCGACCTGGTGGTGGCCAGCGACACGGCCCGTTTCGCCTTCAGCGAGGTTCGGCTCGGTCTGGTGCCCGGGGTCATCGCGCCGCTGGTGATGGAACGTATCGGCACGGCGCCGGCGCGGTATCATTTCCTCACCGGGGAACCGTTCTCGTCACTGGAGGCGCTACGCATCGGCCTCGTGGACCGGCTGGTGGCGCCCGATGAGCTGGACGCCACTGTCAACGAACTCGTCCAGACCTTGCTCAAGGGCGGACCGGCCACTCTGGGCCGGGTCAAGCGACTGGTGGAGGGGACCCTCGCCCGTGGCTTCGAGCAGAGTCTGGAGTTCACTGCCGGCGAGATCGCTGATGCCCGCACCGCCGCCGAGGCGCAGGCGGCACTCAACGCATTCTTTGCCAAGGAACCAGCAGCGTGGGCCAGGAAGACGAGCTGGCCCCCTGAAGGAGATACATGAAGTCGCATTCTCGGAAGAGCTTTCAGAAGATCCTCATAGCCAACCGGGGCGAGATCGCGGTCAGGGTGCTGCGCGCCTGTCGTGAACTGGGCATCGAGTCGGTGGCGGTCTGTTCCGAGGCCGATCGGAACGCCATGCACGCCAAGCTGGCCGACGAGGTGGTGGAGATCGGTCCCGCCCCGCCGCTGGAATCGTACCTTCGCCAGGACCGGATCCTCGAGGCGGCCAGCCAGACCGGCGCCCAGGCAGTCCATCCCGGGTACGGTTTCCTGGCGGAAAACGCCGGGTTTGCAGCGGCCTGTGCCGATGCCGGTCTGGTGTTCATCGGTCCGTCACCGGCGGTCATTGAACAGATGGGCGAGAAAACCGCCGCCAGGCGGATCATGGAGCAGGCCGGGGTGCCGGTGGTCCCCGGGGCGCTTCTGCCGGCGCCCACTGCCGACGGCGAGTTGGATGCCGAGAAGGTGCTCGCGGCGGCGGAGTCCGTCGGATTTCCGTTGATGGTCAAGGCGGCCTTCGGCGGCGGCGGCAAGGGGATGCGGCTGGTCACCTCGCCGGACGATATCGTGGCCGCCACGGCCGCGGCGGCCCGTGAGGCGCTCAAGGCGTTCGGCAACGGCACGGTCTACCTGGAGCGGTATCTGGAACGGCCGCGGCACGTGGAATTCCAGATCTTCGGCGACAGTCACGGCCACGCAGTGCATCTGGGTGAACGCGAATGCTCCATCCAGCGGCGGCACCAGAAGATCATCGAGGAGACCCCGTCGCCGGTGTTGACCCCCGAATTGCGGGAGCGGATGGGCGCGGCGGCCGTGGCCGCGGCAACGGCCGTGGGGTACGAGAACGCCGGCACCGTGGAGTTCCTGCTCTCCCAGGAGCTGGAATTCTACTTCCTGGAGATGAATACCCGGCTGCAGGTGGAGCATCCGGTCACCGAGCTGGTCACCGGTTTCGATCTGGTGCGGACCCAGATCGCCGTGGCTGCGGGAGAACCGCTCCCGTGGCGGCAAGAGGACATCGTGCCGCACGGCCACGCCATCGAATGCCGACTCTACGCCGAGGATCCCGCCTTTGATTTTCGGCCTTCCCTGGGGCACATCCTGCGGCTGCGGGAGCCCGCCGGTCCGGGAATCCGGGTGGACAGCGGGTTTGGCCAGGGTGACGAGGTCTCCATGTATTACGACCCGATGATCGCCAAGCTGTCGGTCCACGGGGCGGACCGGGCGGCGGCCATCGACCGGGCGCTGGATGCCTTGCGCCAGTACGTGGTCCTCGGCATCACCACCAACACGGAGTACCTGCTGGAGATCCTGGATCACGAGGCCTACCGGGCGGGCGACACCCACACCGGATTCCTCAGCGATCACTTGCCCGACTGGCAGCCCACCGGCGGTCATGCGGAACAGGTGGCGCTGGCGGCCGCCGGCCTTGCCGAGGTCCTCTTCACCAGGGCTGGTGCGCTACCGCACGCCAATGGCGGTCCGTCATCGCCACCGGTCGACTCGCCGTGGGAACGTCTGGGCCGATTCCGGCTCAAGGGGCTGGTCTGATATCCGGCCTGTGCGTCCGAGCGGAAACAGATTTGTTTTATGGAGAAGGGAGCACGGAACGTGCGATTGGAACTGAGAGCCGGGGATCGCGAACTCCCCGTGGATGTGACCCTGGACGGCGAGAATTATACCGTTACCGTGGCCGGTGAACAACTGCCGCTGGAACTCCTGGCCGCTCACGACGGCGAAATCGACCTGCGTCTGGACGGGAAACGGTACCGGGCCCATGTCGCCTCCCGGGGCGACGAGCGGCTCGTGTTCATCTCCGGCCGGGTTTTCTCCTTCTCCCTCCCTTCCGAGCTGGACGAGACCGGCGAGGCGGACAGTGCCGGCGGGCCGAACATCGTTTCCCAGATGCCGTGCACCATCGTGAAGTTGCTGGTGGAACCGGGCCAGGTCGTCGCTGCAGGCGATAGTCTGCTCATCGTGGAGTCCATGAAGATGGAAACCGAAATCACCGCCCCGGTGGCTGGCAGTGTGACCACGGTCCACGTCCAGACGGGAGAGACCATCGGCATGGACGCGCCGATGATCGACATCGAACCCGCGCCCTCGGCGGAGGACGATTCTCCGAGTTCAGCATAATCGAGCCGACTTCGAGGGCGCCGCTTCAGGGGATCCAGGTCTTCAGGGGATCCAGGTCGCCTGGAAGAGCTGGGTCCGGTTGGTACCGGCCGCCCCCCGTTGGCCTGTCCAGATCAGCAATCTCCCATCTCGCGAAAAAACCGGAAAGGCGTCGAAACCCGGACTGTGGGTGAGACGCTCCGGTGACGTACCGTCGGTCGAGACCAGGAACAGCTCGAAATCGTGCTCGACTCCGTTGCTGCTGTAGATGATATGGTTTTCCTCGGGATGCCAGCTCGGCGAGAGGTTGTATATACCGCTGTCCGCCACCACCTGCAGCTCCGAGCCGTCCCGGTTGCAGATATAGATAGCGCTGCCCGGTCTCCCGTCCCGGCGAGCGCCGTGGAAAACGATCCGGTGACCGGACGGCGCCAGGCGGGCGCCCCCGGCGTACCCGGGAAAGGAGAGCACGGGTACCGGGTCGCCGCCCCCGGCGGCCATCAGCATCAGCCGGCTGCTGTGGTGCACCAGAGAAGTGAAGAGGATCTCCTGGCCGTCCCAGCCGAATGACGCCTCGGCATCGAATCCGGGGCGGGTGGTCAGTGCGAGAGGGTGGGCGCCGTCGCAGCCGTTGCTCACGAGGTCGAAACCGGGATCGAACTGCCAGTCGCGGGGATCGGTGATAGGCGGTGTGTAGCGCCCGGCCGCCTGCTCCAGAACCTCCGTTGACTGCCGGTCCGCCCGGTCACTGTCCAGGCGACGGGGCGCCTCGGCATAGAGCAGACTCCGGCCATCGGGGGCGAATACCACTCCCCGGTAGAGGTTGCCGCCAGCCACAACCTGCACTGCTTCCGTCGCCACGGTTTTGATCTGGATCTGATAGTACGATGAACTGTCCGGCCGACAGAGCCAGACGAGGCGTTTGTTGGTGGCATCCAGGCTGCCCTGGCGGTTACTGCCACTGCTGGTGAGCTGGACCAGACCGCACAGATGACGTTCGTCGGGGTGGGTAATCGAGGTTGCGCCACCGTCCGGCGAGACTCCCCGTTTCTCGACCTTGATCTCCTCGCACCCGCACAGAAGTACAGCCAGAATTCCGGACAGAACAGCGGACAGACCAGCGGACAGACCGGCGGACAGGTAAAATTGGGTGACACGACCCGTGAGGGAAACGGTGCGTTTGGACGGCATGGAGGCTCCTTGTTGGATTCGGTGCGCGACAAGGGTGTTTTCCGCTGGATTTGCGGATCTGGGCGTATGCTACTCAAAGGCCGCCACCTGTGCAACCAGTGGTTGCTGGGGGGTGAAATCCGATTCAAGCAGTCCGCTGGTCTGCCGATGTTGTACTTGAAGTGGGTTGCCGCGCTCGCGCAGGAGAACCAGAACCATTCTCACGAGGCTAGGGGATAATTGTGATGTACAAGAGTTTACCAGATTTGATAGCGAACACCAGTGAACTGGCCGCGTTGCCGACCACCACCGTCCAGCTCCTGGAATTACTCGACGATTCCACCGTGGAGGCGGAACGGGTACTGGCAGTCATCGGCAAGGATCCTGCCCTGACCTCGAACCTGCTCAAGTTGTGTAATTCCGCGTACTACGGAGTGCGACGCCAGGTAGGCAGTGTGAAGGAAGCACTGGTTCTGCTTGGCAACCAGACCGTGGTGACCCTCGCCTTCGCCACCAGCATGGGGGACGTCCTGCGTGGACAGCTCTCGGCGTACGGTCTGGCCAAGGAGGAGATGTGGCACCACGCCCTGGCCACCGCTCTCGGCGCCGCGTATCTCATCACCTATACGCCTGCCAAGGACTACAAGGATCGCGCCTTCACGGCGGGACTCGTGCACGATATCGGCAAGCTCCTGCTCAACGGGCCGCTGACTCAGCAGCTCGAACAGTTGCCGCCCCAGGCGGATGGCGTGGAGCTGTTGGCGGCCGAGCGACGGATTCTCGGTTTCGATCACTGCGAGGCGGGCGCCGCCCTGGCCGATGCCTGGAATTTTCCCCCCATGCTCACCACCGCCGTCCAGCACCACCACCGGCTAGAGGATGCGACCGAGGAGACGGAGCTGCTCCGGGCGGTGTACGCCGCCAACCTCATCACCATCAGTCTCGGACTCGGGTGCAGCAGCAGGAGTCCGGTCCCGTTGCAGGAAGTCGAGGAGCTGACGGAACTGGGGATCACCGAAGAAGCCATCGTTCACCTGTCCAGTCACCTGGCGAAAGATCTCGAGGATCTGCTCTCCCTGATCAGCGAACCGGTCTAGTGCTCTGATACACCCAAATTGACGGGTCAGGGAGTTCACGAATGGTCAGATGCAAGGTGCGCGAGCGCAGGACTAGCCCGAGTTAATTCAAGAGAGTGCAACGCAGCAAATGGTCGTTTGTGGGCTTCCTGACTCGTCAATTTGGGTGTATCAGAGCACTCGTCCCGCACCTGCGATGTGTGCTGTTGCAGGTTTTCCCCCCGGTCTTATACTGTGGGCCCATACGGGAGAAGGGTTAGGCGATGAAAATTCTCTTCATGTGCACTGCAAATTCCTGTCGCAGCCAGATTGCCGAGACGTGGGCCCGCCATCTGTTGCCCGGGCACTGGGAAATCCACAGCGGGGGGCTGCTCACATATCGAATCACGAGTCGTACCCGCAATACCATGGCCGAGGTGGGGCTGGACATGAACGGGCAGGAAAGCAAGACCATCGATGTCTACGATCTGGACGATTTCGATCTCATCGTGACCCTGAGCAGCGAAGCGGGTCGTTTTCTGCCGGCCCTGACCCGACCCGAGCGCCATGTGCACCGTCCCCTGGACGATCCCATGAGCGCCGAGGGCAGTGACGAGGAAATCGTCGAGGCGTTTCGGGTAGCGCGGGACTCCATCCGGGGGCTGATCGAAAGGATCGCGGCCAGTCAGATCATTGCTGAAGAGAGCGATGCCCACTGATCCGAGTCCTGCTTCATTTCGACATTCTCAACCTTGCCTGGTATCCAGCTTCCACTAGGAAAGATAGACGTTTCTGAAAAGACTCTTTCTTCCACGCCATAATCTCTCGCAGGGTTGAGCGACGTTTCGCGACCAGGTCCAGACGACTTTTTTTGCCCCCCTCCAGCAGCCTGATTTCTGGCTTCAACGGCGAGTTTGCAGCAGTTGCCGGGACGAGTGGTCGCCATCTTGACACTCCATGAACATTCGGGCTTGCGACCCTCTACCAGCACCAGTCATATTGTCAATCCGCGCCCATCATGATGTGGTCGGCAAGTTGAAAAACCCCAAGATATTGGGGCTTTCTGGTGAAAATCTCCGTTTTTCGCAAAAGGCTTTACTTGCGAAGAACCGCCAGGGGACAGCCTGGATCGAGCAACCGGACAGCGGTTTTTTGGACCGTGTATTCCCAGACGATAACGGTTGATTATCGGATCATGGAGGATCGGTCTCTCAATTGGAGTCGAAGGAGCGTACCGACAGATGACGGATCACAGTCGCAAGCACAACCCGCCCGACGATCTCAGTCTCCTGTTCGATGGAGTTAACGAGGTCGAGGAAAAAACAGCCCTGACCATTGATGAGCTGGCGCCGGATTCGGTGTTGGCGGAGCCGGCAACCAGCCCGGTTGCAGAGCCTGCCCGGGAGACCGCCACCGAGACGGCTCCCCCCGCCCCGGGTACCGGCCTCCGTTTCGAGCAGCGGTTCACCGAACCCGGCATCAATCCCCTGGACGAGGTGCGGTGGGAGTTACGCACCGCCACCATCCGCAACGACAAGGGCGAGGCGCTCTTCGAGCAGGAGAACGTGGAGATCCCCAAGGGGTGGTCGCAGATGGCCACCAACGTGGTGGTCTCGAAGTACTTCCGCGGTGGCCTCGATACACCGGAACGGGAACAGTCGGTCCGCCAGCTCATCGGCCGGGTGGTGGACACCATTACCGGTTGGGGACTCAAGGACGGCTACTTTGCCAGTGACGGGGATGCCGAGATCTTCAAAGCCGAACTCGCGTATCTCCTGGTTCACCAGTACGCCTCTTTCAATTCTCCGGTCTGGTTCAATGTCGGGGTGGAGGACAAGCCCCAGTGCTCGGCCTGCTTCATCAATTCGGTCGAGGACTCCATGGCGTCCATTCTCGATCTCGCCAAGACCGAAGGATTGCTCTTCAAATACGGCAGCGGCACGGGGACCAACCTCTCACCGCTCCGCTCCTCACGGGAGTTGCTCAGTACCGGCGGTCAGGCCTCCGGACCGGTTTCCTTCATGCGTGGCTATGACGCGTTCGCCGGCGTCATCAAGTCTGGAGGCAAGACCCGCCGGGCCGCCAAGATGGTCATCCTCAACGTGGATCATCCCGACATCGAGGATTTCATCTCCTGCAAGGTGAAAGAGGAGAAAAAAGCGTGGGCGCTCATCGACCAGGGGTATGACGGCTCCTTCAACGGCGAGGCCTACAACTCCATCTTTTTCCAGAACAGCAACAACTCGGTGCGGGTGACGGACGATTTCATGCGCGCGGTGATCGATGACAAGACCTGGACCACCCGGTCGATCACCGACCACGAGCCGGTGGACACCTATCGTGCCCGTGATCTCATGCGGAAAATCGCCGAAGGGACGCACGTCTGCGGCGATCCCGGCATGCAGTACGACACCACCATCAACGACTGGCATACCTGCAAGAACACGGATCGGATCCACGCCTCCAATCCATGCTCGGAGTACATGTTTCTGAACAACTCAGCCTGTAACCTGGCCTCCCTCAACCTGATGAAATTCCACACGGATGGTCAGTTCGACGTGGCGGCCTTCCGGCACGCGGTGCGTTACCTGCTCGTGGCCATGGAGATCATCGTCGACAATTCGAGCTATCCCCGCGAGGAGATCGGCTTGAACAGCCAGCGGTTCCGGCCGCTGGGACTGGGGTACGCGAACCTCGGCGCCTTGCTCATGGCCCGGGGACTGCCGTACGACAGCGACGAGGGCCGGGACTACGCCGCCGTCATCACCGCCCTGATGAGCGGCCAGGCCTTTGCCACCAGCGCCGAGCTGGCGGAGGAACTGGATTCCTTCAGCGAGTACGAACTCAATCGCGAGCCGTTCCTGAAGGTCATCCGCAAGCACCGGGCCGCCATCAACAACATCAATGCGCATCGCATCCCCGCGGACCTGCTGGAGGCGGTGCATGAGGTCTGGACCGAGGCGTACACGGTGGGGCACGACTACGGGTATCGCAACGCCCAGGTCACGGTGCTGGCGCCCACCGGCACCATCGCCTTCATGATGGACTGCGATACCACCGGCATCGAGCCGGACATCGCCCTGATCAAGTACAAGAAGCTCGTGGACGGCGGGATACTGAAGATCATCAACCACACGGTGCCGGTGGCGCTGGCTCGGCTCGGCTATGACGAGGACGAGCGGGCGCGGATCCTGTCGTACCTCGAGGAGAACGAGACCATCGAGGGGGCGCCCGGCCTGCAGGAAGAACATCTGCCGGTGTTTGATTGCGCCTTGCAGCCGCAGAGCGGCAAGCGCTTCATCGAACACATGGGACACCTCCGGATGATGGCCGCCTGCCAGCCGTTCCTGTCCGGCGCCATTTCCAAGACGGTCAACGTGCCCAACGAGGCCACTGTCGACGAGATCGCCCAGGCCTTCATCGAGGCCTGGAAGATGGGCTTGAAGGCCATCGCCATCTACCGCGACGGCTCCAAGCGGTTGCAGCCATTGAACACGGGGAAGGACCACAAGAAGCGCCGCCGCCACGCGCCGCCCGCGCCGCAGCGGGTCCGGCTGCCGGACGAGCGACAGGCGTTGACGCACAAGTTCAGCATAGCCGGCCACGAGGGCTACCTCACGGTGGGACTCTATCCCAACGGCAAGCCGGGTGAGATGTTCGTCGCCATGGCCAAGGAAGGTTCGGTGGTTTCCGGTCTGATGGACAGCTTCGCCACCGCCGTCTCCATCATGCTCCAGTATGGCGTACCGCTGCAGGTGCTGATCAACAAGTTCAGTCACGTTCGTTTCGAACCGAGCGGGGTGACCAGCAATCCGGAGATTCCCATTGCCAAGTCGGTGATGGATTACATCTTCCGCTGGCTGGATCAGAAATTCGGTGAACACACCACGGCGCTGGCCTCGACAGCGCAAGACGTCGGTCTGGAAGAGCCTGCCTCGAAGCAACCCGGCCTGGACGAGTTGCTGGCCGAGGGGTTGAAGGCCATGGAAGCCGCCGCCGGCGGTGGTTCCCGGATCCAGCTCGAGGAAACGGAGCACCAGATCTTCCGGACCCAGGCCGACAGCCCGCCGTGTCCCGAGTGCGGATCGGTGATGGTGCGCAGCGGCACCTGCTACAAGTGCCTGAACTGCGCGGCCACCAGCGGCTGTTCCTGAGTCACTGCCGTTTTACCGGCGTGACGTTTATCGAATCGGGTCGGAACCATCCGGCCCGTTTCGTTTTTTGGGGGACGCCGCGACGCTGAATCATGAGCGGGACCCAAGTCGTGAGAAAGGCTAGCCAGCCAACGGAAAAGACGGTACAAATGCAGAATTGTCCGACAGCATGTCTCTGGAATGTACGAAGGAGTTGCACCCGATGAGAGAAGGATCTCCATTATCGTGGTCGTATCGAACTGGTCCGCTGGTATTCCTGCTGGTCTGTCTGTGCGTGGCGTTCGCTCTGCCGGCGACTCCGGTGCGGGCGGAGCGAGACTGGAACCGACTCGACGACCCGCTGACCGGCGCTCTCGGCCTGCATCTGGGCAAGATCGGCGGGGTGGGATTGGCGTACAAGTATCCGCCCATCTGGTGGCTGAACTTCCAGGTGGCCGGCGGTATCTGGCATACCGGGAATCAGCAACGTCACAATGTCGGTTTCCAGCTCCAGTACCTCCTGCGCCAGGACTACAAGCTGCGGATCTATACCACGGTCGGCGCCGGCTATTTCTATCACAAGGAGTTGCACGACAATCGCGCCGACGATCTGTCCGAGTACTGGAATACCGGCTTCGGGGTCGGGGTGGAGTTCCTGCGGAGTGAACGGATTTCCGTGCAGGTGGAGGGCGATTTCACCCACGAAGGCGACGACGATGATTTCATCTTCTTCCCGCAGGTCGGCGTCTTTTTCTATTTCTGATCCGGCCGCCTTAGTGGCCCGATCCGTAATTACGGTGGCATTCGGCCGCCGCTGCGCCCGGCCCACTGCGTTGCTCGTCGGTTAAATACCGCAGCGGGTATTCGCCCTCCTCGCGCCTTGCGGGTCGGGCGCAGTGACGCCCTCGGTGCGTCACCGTATTTACGGACCGGACCACTTAGCGACCGGTGTAACAACTCCATCCCGGGAGGCGATTCCCCATGACCGCGCCGTTTTCTGGTGACCATTCCCCGCGTTTTCTCCACTACCTCGGCTGCTGGCTACTGGTCATTTTGGCCGTGGCCTGCTGCCCGAATCCGACCCCTGCCGAAACCGCGCCGGCGGGAGATAGGATCGACACCTCGTTGTTCGTCGCCAGCGGATCCGAGTTGCGGACCTTGGTGAAGGAAGCACTCGTGGCCGGCACACCGGCGGAGGTGTTCGCCGCCTGGACCACCGAAGCGGGAATCCTGAGTTTTCTCGAGGTGGAGTCGAACATCGACCTGCGCATCGGTGGCCCCATGGAGCTGTACTTCGGCCCCGACCTGCCCGAGGGACAGAAGGGGTCCGAGTCGTGCCAGATCCTGAGTTACGTCCCCGATCGGATGCTCTCCTTCTCCTGGAACGGGCCGCCGCTTTTTCCCGAGGAGCGCTCGAAACGGAGCTGGGTGGTCATCTTCTTCGACGAGATGCCGAGCGGGCGCACCAAGGTGCAACTCCAGCATCTCGGTTTCGGCACGGGCGGCCGTTGGGACGATGTGTACGAGTATTTCGACAATGCCTGGGGCAAGGTGCTGGAGTGGCTCCACAACTACTTCCGGGAACAGTCCGCGGAGTGAGCGGCCACGCTGAACCATGCTGAAGCTCGAACAGGGCGCCTCGGGATGCCTCGGGACGTATCGGGACGCCACTAGCCAGTGTGTGTTACCGGCTTCCCCCCGTACAACCCACCAACAACGCGCCGATAAGGCCACAGTCCGCGCCGGTCGGGTGACCGCCCGCCGCGCACGGTGAACCTGGTTGCAGTCCGTAGTCACCGGAATCCGCCGCACCACAGAACAGGGGATCCTGGCTGAAATTGTCGCCCAGGTCCACGGCCGCGCCGGGGAAATCATCGCCGCCGCGATTGCCGAAGATATCGCAACAACCCAGCTCCAGCACGTTGTCCTCGAGGAAATCGAAGGTGGACCAGGCGTCCTGATGGGCGATGATGCACGACTGGATATTCAGATATGCCGTCTCGGCCAGACCGACCGCGCCACCGTAATTGGACTTGTTGTTCACCAGGCTGCACCCGGTCAGAAATACCGGATTGGTGCTCTGGAAAGTGTAGGCGCAGTAGAGCGCGCCGCCCTTGTTGGTGGCGCGATTACCGTAGATGGCGCATCGATCGAAGGTGACCTTGCCGTGGAAGATGCAGATGCCGCCGCCACGATCGGTGGCCACGTTGTCACGGATCACGCAGTCCACGAAAACCGCCTCGTTTTCGGTGTTGACGGACCAGACACCGCCGCCGAGGATCGCTTCATTATCCGTGATGACACAGTTTTCCACCCGGAACGGGGTCTGGCCGGCCAGGCCGATTCCGCCACCTCGTTCGGCCCGGTTGCCAGTGATGATGCAGTTGCGGATCCATGGCGAGGCGGGGGTGTCGACGCCGGTGAGGTGGCCGAGAATGCCGCCGCCGGTGCTATCGCCCTGGGCCGACATCAAGGCGTCGCCGCCGGTGATGGTGAATCCATCGAGTACATCGCCTTCATTCCAGGCGATGAAGTCGACCACGCGCCCGGAGCCTTGGGCGTCGAGTATCGTGCTTTCCGGACCCGATTCACTGACGACGGTGATGTCTCTTACCTCGAGATTGAAGAAGAGCAAGGCCCACTTGGCGTAATCCGGATTGCTGTCGGTGTCCTGATTGGTCCAGGTGTAGGTTCCCGCCGCCACGAGCACCGTGTCGCCCGCCGCCGCCGAATCGAGGCCGGCCTGAATGGTGGGGGCGTCGCCGCTGCCGTCCACCCTGACCCGCCAGGTTCGATACAGCGGCGTGGTGGTGGAGACCGGATTGGAGATGATCGCCGTATGGGGGATTTCATCCTCACTCCGTAAACCGAAGTGATATTCGTGGTTTCGTTCCAGCCCGTCGATACGCCACTGTTCCGCGCTGCCCGCCAGGCCGGGCGCCGGTACGGTGACTGCGCTGGCTTGGTCCCAGTTGGCGCCGGTCAACGGTTCGTCGTGGTAGCGCAGGTCGTAACTGGTTGCCTGTCCATAGGGACCATCGTCGCCGGGCGCGGTCCAGCCGAGGGTGACCGAGAAGACCGTTTTGGCGAGGACCGTCAGGTCGGTCACCCGTTCGGGAGCAGTGGTGTCGAATCCGACCGCCGCGGTGGCCACGGTGAAATTAGAGAATTCCGACCAGTTATCCGCCTCGTCAATGCTGCGCAACCGGAAGGCATAGGCGGTTCCCGCGGTCAAGCCGGTGACGTTGAAGTTCTCGGTGGTCCCGGCCGAGCCCGGAGTCGGCTCGCCCGTCACCGATTCCCAGACACTGCCTTTGGCGGGCAGAACGGCGAACTCCGCGTACATCAAGTCGTAGGCGGCGGCGCGGCCGGTACTGTTGTCGTCGCCGGGGGCGGTCCAGGTCAGGGTGACGAAATCGTCGCCGCCGGCGGTGGCGGCCAAATCGTTGATATCGGCCGGCGCCGTGACGTCGGCCGGAGGATCGGCGGGACCGCTATCGCCGCCGCAACCGCTCAACAATACGAGAAGAATCAGACCGGCGAGGTGGCGGCGAGGCAGTGAAAACATGATTCCTCCGCGGGTTGGTAACGCTGGTGGTCGGCACGACAAGCAGCGTTCGCTCGCTGCGAGCCTCCGTTCTCAGGAACCCATGCCGCCCTGAGTGAAGGATCGTCGCAATTCCTTGGCGATGCGGGCCAGCTTCACGTCGGCGTGGAAACCACGTGCTTGCACCGTGCCCACGATGACGCTATAGGCCTGCTTCGCGGTCACCTCCAGCATCTCGGCGATCTCGAGAATGACCTCGCCTTCGGCGTCCACCAGGGCGCCGTCGGCCAGGGCCACCTCGGCCAGGCGCGAGAGGATGAATCCCTTGTCGCTCTCATCACCCTCGGCCAGGATGGTCTTGATGTGCTCGGGTAGCTGTTTCTGGATCTCCTTGCGGTCGGTCACCAGGATCTTTTCGGGTTCGTCGGTGAAGATGTTGTGCAGCATGTGCACCAGCAGCTTGACCTCGTCGTCGCTCACATCGGCGTCGGCCGCCAGGACCAGGGCGCCGCCCAGGGCGACGGTTCGCATGATCGCCTCGGTGAGGGGGGTCGACGGATAACGGCGGGTCAACTGGATCAGCTTGTCCACACCCTTTTCCAGCTTGCTGTCGCTCAACAGCTTGCCGCTGCTTTTAAAGCCGTTTCGTTTGGCCCGTTGGGAGCGGGAGAAAAGCTCCAGTGCCTTCAAACGGATGGGCAACAGCGGGTGCGAGGCGAACGCCTCCTCGATCATCTCGGCGGAGCCGCCGATCTCGTCGATCTGCGCCACCAGATCGTCGATGTGCAGGTTCAGGTTCTTCTCGCTCAGGCCGAAGGTCGCCTTGAGCAGGGAGCGGGCCGCGGCGTAGAAATCACGGCAGGCCAGCAGGCCGGCGCGGTCGGCGCTGATCTCGGCCTTCTTGCGCCAGCGCAGGAACAGGCTCTCGCCGAAGGACGGCAGCACGGTGACCGACGGGTTGTTCTCGTCGAAGGAGAGCAGGGCGTTCATCCGGTTGTGGCCGCAGAGGAAGTGTCCCAGCTCGTGGCCGATGATGGACTTCAGCTCGCTGTCATCCAGCCGTTCCAGCGCACCCGCCGTCAAACCGATGAGTGATGAAGTGCCGGCCTCGCGAATTTCCAGGATGGCGAAGGCGTTGATCTCCTGGTCCGGCAGACAGAAGACCTCGGCTTCACTTTCGATTTCCAGGGCGTCGCATACCTCGTTGAACAGCCGGAAGATCCGGGGCGACAGGTTCTCGGTGAGCCGGATGCCGTGCTTCAGCAACTGCTCCCGTATACCCTGATCGTGCCGCCGGCGGTTCTCCTCGAAGGTGTCGAGATAGTCCCCGACCCGGTAGGTGTCGAACAGTTCCTGCACGTCGTTGTTATCGCCGCGATAGCGGATATCTTGCCAGTCCCGAGCCATGAAACTTCCCCCTGGACAAATTTGACGATCCGCTGAAAAAGACGCGGCGCCGCCGCCGGATCGATGAAAGTCACCCTGTTATTGTAGGACCAGAAGGGGGGAGGGGCAATGTCAGCTTGCCGGCCGGCGACGTGGTCTCGTTCAGACGGAGGCGAGCTCGGGAGTGAGGCTCAATTCGGCCAGGGAGCGGGCGATCTCGTCGCGATAGATCGGATTCATGACCACCACCACGTCCGGCTTGTATTCCACCAGAAACTCGGGGGCCACGAACTGCTGACCGCCGCCCGCCACGAATCGGCCCTGCTTGCCGGGATTGATATCCACCACGTAATCGATGGCGGCCGCCGCTTTCACGAGGTTCAGGAACATGACCCCCTTGGAACCGCCGCCCCAGACCACCACGCTTCGCCCGTCGCGTAACCAGTCGGTCAGCGTTTCGTTCCAGCTCCGGAGCTTCGCCTGGAAGGTGGCGGCGAAGACAGCCACCAGTTCCTGCAGCCGCGCGCGGATTTCCACTTCCCATACCGGCTCCGCAACGGCGAGAGCGGCCGGCGCCGGCACGGCCTCCAGGGTGAGGAACTGGCTCCCGAAGGTGTCCCGCACCTGCTGGACCTGGAATCCGGCGCGACGGAAAACCGTGGCGAGGGAGCCGGCGCAGAAATAGGAGGGGTGCTCGTAGATGATGTCCCAGATGCTCAGATCGGCGAACATGAACAGCGAATTGGGCACCTCGCAGAAAAACAGCGTCTCGGGGCGATCGCCGATGCTGTGCCGGACCTCGGTCAGGAACCGGGCCGGGAACTGGAAATGCTCCAGCGCGTGCCGACAGCAGATGAAGTCGGCCGCCACGTTGGCGTACTTCGGCCCGTAATAGTCGGTGACGAAGGTGATGTCCACATCGTCCGTTGTCGCGTTGGTCGCTGCCTCGCTCGCTTCCCCGGTCGCCTCGTAACTCGGATCGAAACCGGTCCCGTGGTTGGGGCCGAGCCGGCAAAGGAGACGCAAGAAGTCGCCCTTGCCGCAGGCGATCTCGAGCAACTGCTTGCCGTGCAGATCGTGTCGTTTGATGAGGTGGCGGGCCAGATCGTTGGCGTAATCCTGGAAACGACCCGAAAAGTGGAGCGAGTTGTCGTACGCCTCGTCGTAATCCACCAGCTCCGGCTGGAACAACCGGTTGTAGACGTGCCCGCAATCGGGACAGAAACCGAGCTGGATATCGCCCTGGGGGGCGGCCAGGGCGGCCTCGCGGGATGGCCAGTGGACATTGCAGAAAACCGGGATACCGGGCAGATCCAGGAACGGGAACGGACGCGGTGACTGGCAGACCGGGCAGTGGCTGGTGGCTGCTGGATTCATGTCCTGGCGACCTTCCGTCCGGCGTGGTGCCGGTTCAGACGCAGACGATCTCCGGTCTCAAACCGAGTTTGGCGAGATCGGCGGCGATCTCGTCTCGATAGATGGCGTTCATGACGATGACGAGATCCGGCGGCCGCCCGGGCAAGACCTCCGGGGCGAGGATCTCGTGGCCGCTGCCCGGCATGAAGTAGCCGTGGCGGTGGGGGTTGATATCCACGGCGGCCGCCACCTCGTCCCCGAGGTCGAGACTGCTCAGGAACGACACGGCCTTGGATCCCGATCCCCACAGCACCACCCGTTGACCCGAGGCGCGCGCGGAGTCCAGCCGCCGGCGCCAGAAGTCCAGCTTCTCCTGGAAACGGGTGGGAAACGACTGAACGAGTTCGTTCAGTTCGCCCCGGGCCGCGGTATCCGCCGCGGACTGCCGGTCGTCGCCTGTATCCCCACTGCCCGGTCGCGCCTCGATGGTCAGGTACTGGTCGCCGTACTCGGTGTCGATCTGCTGGATCGTGAAGCCGCAGCTCCGGAACAGGTGGGCCAGGGAGAGCGGCCCGAAGTAGGAACAGTGCTCGTAGTAGATGTCTTCGAAGGCGCAGTCGCGCAGGATGCGCATGACATCGGGGATCTGGAAGAACACCACGGTATCGGGTCGGTCGCCGATGGCGCGCCGGACCATGCCGATGAAATCCGCCGTGGGATGGATGTGCTCCAGGGTCATCTTGCAGGCGACGAAGTCGGCGCTGGTGTCCCGGTACTTCTCCGAGTAGAAGTCGCGCACGAACTCCACCTCGACGGCCGCCGCCTCCGGTGTCCGTTCCGGTCGGTAGCTCGGATCGAAACCGATGCCGTGGTTGTCGCCCAGCTGGCAGAGCATCAACAGGAATTCGCCCTTGCCGCAGCCGATCTCCATGACCCGTTTTCCGCGCAGGTCGTGCTTGTTGATGAGGCGCTCGGCCAGCTCCCGGTGGAAGGTGTTAAAGGTGGGGGAAAAGCCCTGGGTCTCCTCGTAACGTTCCGAATACTCGGTGAGCTTGGCGTCGAAAAGCGCGTTGGAGATGAAGCCGCAATCACGGCAGAACCGCAGCTCGATATGACCGCGGGGATAGGCCTTCGCTTCCTCGCGGCTGGTCAGCAAGATGCAGCTATTGGTGGGCACGTTGCGGGCGGTGTGAAACTGTTCCGTGTCGGATGCCCGGCAGTTGGGGCACGTGAACTGACCGGCCATGCGGCTGTCCTCCGGGTCGTCGTGGTGGGTCAGGATCCCTTCGCGCCGGGTCGACTCAGACGATTCTCGGCTCCGGCACCGGGATGATGAACTTGCCGCCGCGCCGGCGGTATTCGGCTTGCTGTTCCAGGATCTCGTCGGCGAAGTTCCAGGTGAGCATCAACACGTGATCCGGCATCCGATCCAGCAGCGTCTCCGGGGCGAGAATCGGCAGATGCTGCCCCGGCATGAACTGCCCCTGCTTGTGGACGTTTCGATCCACGACGAAGTCGATGAGGTCGCTCCCGATGCCGATGTAATTGATGAGCGTGGCGCCCTTGGCGGCGGCGCCGTAAGCGGCCACGCTTTTACCGGCCGCCTTCAGTTCCCAAAGCAGACTCAGCAACGATTCCTTCAGCGCCCGTACCCGGGACGAGAAATCCTGGTAATAAAGCTGACGGTCCACGCCCAGCTCCCGTTCCTCACCGAGTAACGTCTGTACCGCCGGGCCGACGTTTTCGATCTTCTCCACGTAGAGCCGCAAGGAGCCGCCGTGGATGGGGAGACGGCGAACGTCGTTGAGGTAAAGCCCGTGTCGCCGGAACAGGTTATCCAGGGCGGTGGCCGAGAAGTAACAGAGATGCTCGTGATAGATGGTGTCGAACTCGTTGTGGTCGATGAGATCGCGGACGTACGGCGCCTCGATGACCGCCACGCCGTTCTCCTTGAGCAAGGCGGCGATGCCGGCCACGAATCCGTTGGTGTCGGCCACGTGGGCCAGCACGTTGTTGCCGTGGATCACGTCGGCCTGCTTGCCCGCGTTGCGCAGCTCACTGGCCAGTTCGCTGGTGAAGAACTCCTGCCTGGTGGGTACGCCGATCTCCACGGCGGCTTGCGCCGGACCGGGCACCGGATCGATGCCGAGCACCGGAATCCCTTTTTCCACATAGTTCTTCAGCAGGTAGCCGTCGTTGCTGGCCAGCTCGATGACAAGGCTGTCCGGCGTCAGACCACGCGCTGTGATGAGCTCGAGCACGTTCTGCCGCGAGTGTTCCAGCAGGTACGGCGAGAAGGAGGAGTAGTAGGGATAGTCCGCGTCGAACACCACCTCCGGCGATACTGTTTCCAGGATCTGCAGCAGCCCGCAGTCCGGGCAGAACGCCACCTCGAGGGGGAAAAACGGTTCCGGCTGCTGGATCTGTTCCTCGCTGAGCAGGCGGTCGGCCAGCGGCGTCTCGCCCAGATCGAGGACCGACACCAGGTTGGTCTGGCCACAGGAACGGCACTGGCTTCCGGATGAGGCTGCGGTGGTATCTGACATGGTCCCTCTATCCTTCTCGGTTCACTGACGGTTCAGCGGGCGGAATCAGGCCCAGCGGAGTTCCGGGTCCAGTTTTCCCTTTTCGATGAGCTGCTTGACGTGGTCGATCCGTTTGTACTTGGGCCCCTCGAATTCCTCCAGGGTGAGCCCGCTTTGCTGGTAGGAGGCGTACAGCTCCTCCACGCCACGCCGGGCGGTCCACTGGGGCTTGAATTCATGGAGGGTGGTGGCGATGAAATCGCAGTTCACGCGATAACAGCGCTTGTCGGGACCGGCATCGGACGCGTACTCGATGCGGCAGTTGGGCACCACTTCCTTGACGATCTCGGCCAGCTCGCGGATCTGGTAGTTCTCGGTGGTGGTGCCGACGTTGAAGCCGACGTTGTGCACCAGCTCACGATCCGCATGGAGGGCGGCGATGTACGCGCGACAGATATCTTCAACATGCACGATTGGGCGCCACGGGCTGCCGTCGCTTTTCAAATAGACCTGACCGGTGGTGAAGGCCCAGGCGGTGAGGTTGTTCAGCACCAGATCGAAGCGCAGCCGCGGCGACACGCCGTAAGCGGTGGAGGCGCGCAGGTAGGTGGGGCTGAAGTTGTCGTCGGCCAGCTGGGCGAGGTCGCCCTCCACCTTCACCTTGGAGACGCCGTACGGCGTCACCGGGTTGAACTGACCGTTCTCGGCGATGAAGTCGTTGCCCGCCGAGCCGTAATTGCTGCACGACGAGGCGAACAGGAAGCGCTCGACACCGGCCTGCTTGGCCAGTCGCGCGATGGCCACCGAGGCTCGATAGTTGATGGCCTCGGTGAGCTCCGGCTGATAATCGCCCAGCGGATCGTTGGACAATCCCGCCAGATGGATCACGGCGTCGCAGCTCGGCAGGTCGTCGCCGATGACATCGCGTACATCCTTCTCGATGCTCGGTAGTTCGGGTACTGCGCCGGTGAAGGTGCAGGCCCGGAACAGGTCGCTGTCCAGCCCCACGACGTCGTGTCCCGCCCGCTGCAGCATCGGTACCAGGATGGAGCCGATGTATCCCCGATGTCCGGTGACCAGTACTTTCATGTCAATCCCACACCTTCCAGGGAGCGTCGCCGCGCTGCCAGATTCGTTCCAGGATGTACTTCTCACGTAAGGTGTCCATGCACTGCCAGAAGGAGGTGTGCCGGTAGGCCATGAGCTGGCCCTCGGCCGCCAGTCGCTCCAGCGGCTCCTTCTCCCACTGGGTGGCGTCGCCCTCGATGTAGTCGAAGATCGCCGGCTCGAGCACGAAGAAGGCGCCGTTGATCCAGCCCTCGGCCGTCTGCGGCTTCTCGGTGAACCTGATCACCTGGTCGCCATCGAACTCCAGGTGCCCGTACCGCGCCGGGGGCCGCACCGAGGTCAAGGTGGCCAGCTTGCCGTGGGCCTTGTGGAAGGCGAGCAAGGCGTTCAGATCCACGTCCGCCAGGCCGTCGCCCCAGGTCAACATGAAGGTGCCGTTGCCCAGCCACGGCTGCAACCGCTTGATGCGGCCCCCGGTCTGGGTCTCGTCGCCCGTGTCCACCAGATGGATGGTCCAGTCGGTCTCGGGCTGCTGGTGCGAGATCAGCTCGCCGGTACCGGTCTTCACTGTCAGGGCGCCGCCGAGCGTGAAGTGATTCCGGGCCCAGCGCTTGATGTATTCGCCCTTGTAGCCCAGCCCGATGGCAAACTCGTCGAAGCCGTAATGGGAATACAACTTCATGATATGCCACAAGATGGGCCGGCCGCCGATTTCCACCATCGGCTTGGGACGGATCTCTGTTTCCTCGGCCAGACGGGTTCCCTTGCCACCCGCCAAGATGGCGACTTTCATGCGTTCCCCCAGTACTCTCGCGGTCACTCCGGTTGCCGGGAGCAACCCGGCAATTCCGGATGCCGGCAATACCGAATGTCTACCGGATTCTCAGCTAATGTCGTCCATTCGGAGCGTTAATTCAGCACGAAATTGGATTGCCGGCGATAATGATGATTCTCGACTGCATAACATATCGTCGATGGT
>JBDRBC010000326.1:0-26133 GCA_043823125.1 bacterium
CGCCAGGTACCACACCTCCACCGTGCTAGCGGCTGCCGTGTCGGCGAGGGTGAAGCTCAGCTCGGCGCCCTGTTGCAGCGCCACGTGGCGTTTCATGGGCAGGCCGAACGGGCGGGGGGAGTCGGCCGGCCACTCCTTGAGCGCGATCCACTCGGCCGAGGTGGTCAGATCGACCCCCTGCTGACCGGGATCCCGCGGATGGGTGGCGGGGATGACGAATCCCCGGCCGCCGTCACCATATCGCGCCTGCAGCTCGCGGCGAACCTGGCCGGTGAAGAAGTCGGCGTAGATGTGGGAGTCGCCCAGGACCAGGATCCTCACCTGTTCCTCGCCGCCGTTTTCGAGGGCGGCCAGCTTGCGGTAGAAATTGTCCAGGGCCGCCTCACGACGCACGATGTGTGTGCCGAGGGTGGAGCGATCCAGCTCGCCCCGCACCGCGCCGGTGAACGGATCGTATTCCGGAATCACCAGTCGTTGTCCGATGCGGATGAGGTTTGGATCCGACACGCCGTTCGCCTGGCAGATGGCCCGGACCGACATGCCATACATCCGCGCGAGATGAGTCACGGTCTGGCCCCGCTCCACGACATGCACGGTCTCGGCGCTTGACAGGGTGGACCAGAGGATCAGCCAGAAGAGCAGGACACAGCCGCTCAACGGCGGCAGGATGTGGCCCGGCCTGGATTCGCTTGTTTGCACCTGGGCTCCCTCCCGGGCTAGAACTGAAAATAGATGAACGGCGCCACGCCCTCGGGCGCACAGGCGCTCAGCAGCACCAGCAGCAGGCCGAGCAAGCAACCTTGCGCCAGCGCTGGCAGCCGGTGAAAACGCTCGGTCAACACCGGGTGGACCCGAGCCGGCGTGAAATGCAGGGCGAGACCGAGCAGCAGACAGATCACCACAAGCGGCGTCACGAGTGGATTGGTCATGAGTGGATTGGTCGTGAGCGGATTGGTCGTGAGCGGATTGGCCAGGGCCCGGAACCATTCCAGCGCTGCCGAGAAGGAAGGCGCGCGGAAGAAGACCCAACCCACACAGACGAAATGGAACACCAGCACGATGGCCAGCGGGCGGGGGATCAGTCGTTTGACGCGGTGGCGCAGTCGCCGTCCCACGTAACGCTCCAGGGCCAGCCCGCCGCCGTGTAATCCCCCCCAGAAGACGAAATTCCAGGCCGCCCCGTGCCACAACCCGCCCAGCAGCATCACGATGGCGAGATTGCGGTAGGTGCGCCAGCTCCCGTGTCGGGAACCGCCCAGCGGAATGTACAGATAGTCCCGCAACCAGGTGGACAGGGAGATGTGCCAGCGTCGCCAGAAGTCCTGGATCGAGTCTGCTCGGTACGGCTGGTCGAAGTTGTCCAGGAAGTGGAAACCGAACAACGCCGCCACCCCGATGGCGATGTCGCTGTAGGCGCTGAAGTCACAGAAGATCTGCACCGCATAGCCGTACACCGACAGCAGGACCTCCAGGCCGGAGTGGGCGGTGGGATTCGCGAAGACCGGATCCACCAGTCCGACGGCGACGTAGTGGGCCAGCACGACCTTCTTGAACAGTCCGCCGATGATCAGCAGGCAGGCGCGTGGTGCAGCCACACCGGGTCGGAGAGCGCGTTGCGCCAGCTGGGGCAGGAAGTGCTTGGCGCGTACGATGGGGCCGGCCACCAGTTGGGGAAAGAACGCCACGTAGAGCAGCACGTCGGGCAGGAACCGACACGGCTCGATTTCACGGCGGTAGACATCCACCACGTAACTCATGGCCTGAAAGATGAAGAACGAGATTCCCACCGGGAGCACGATGTTCAGCAACGGCAACCGCACCTGAATGCCCAGGGAGTCGAGCAGGTTCAGGCTGGAGGAGACGAAGAAACCGTAGTACTTGAAGAAGCCGAGGGTGGCCAGATTTGCACCGATGGCCAGGGCCAGGATCCGCTTGCGGCGAGCGGGATCCTCTTCACGCCCGATCCAGATCCCGGAGAGATAGTTCGCCAGGGAACAGAAGAAGAGCAGATGAACGAAGCGCCAGTCCCACTGGGCGTAGAAGAAGTAACTGGCCGCCAGCAGGAAGTACTTGCTCAACCGGGCGCGACCGGCCATGGCCCAGTAGCCGGCAAAAACCACCACGAAAAAGATGCCGAATTCCACGGTGGGGAACAGCATCAGAAATTCCCTTCCGTGAATTCATCCGGGCCGACCAGTCGGTGCGGCTCCCAGTGGGGCCAGACGTCGTGGAGGATCTCGCCGGCGAGATACCGACCGCCCGTGGTGGTGATGTGGACCCCGTCCGTATGGCGCACATTTCTGATCCGGCCGGCGATCTCCAGGTAGTTGGCGTACCGGCCCAGGCTGTCGCCCATGACCGGCGCGATGTCGATGTAGGTGGCGAACGGTCGCTCCAGGCAAGATTGCTCGTAGATCTTGTTGAGAACCTGGACCTGCCGGTCGAACTCGTCCTCGCGCATGGGTGGCAGCCCGATCCAGTACACGTGCTGTAGCTGGGAGCCGAGCGAATCGATGAGGCAATCGGTGCGGTAGCGATACTCGTCCAGCCACGCCGCGGTGCCGAAGTGGATGTAATTGGAGAAGAGGGACATGCGCTGGGGATCGTTGGTGCCCAGAATCACGAAGGCCAGGTCGCACGGTTGCCGGCGCAGGAAGTGGCTGGCGGAATCGGGCCAGCTGAAGAAATCGGGCCGCGACAACCCCGAAGAGACGATGCACTGCCGTCGCACCGCCACGCCTGAATTCTCTTGCAGCACGCGTTCGAAGGAGGTGCCGAATCCGTAGCCCATGAGGGAATCACCCAGGAGCAGTACCTGTAACGGCTTCTCGTCGGAGAAGTAAAACGGCGGTGGTTCGTCACGGCTGTCCACCTCGCTCGTGGCCGATCGGTGGAGCAGGCTGTCCGGGACGGATACCACGGGCAACGGCGGCAACGTGGACCGACGCCAGCGTCGGTCGGCCAGGGCCTGGAACTGGTGCCGGAAGAATTCCCGCGGCCGGTGGAGCTGGAGGGTGGAAGTGATGGACTCCAGTCGAGAGGTGACGCCGACCACCCCGTCCCGGTTTGGACCGAGGGGGAGGCCGGAGGCCCAGGAATGGAGGCCGGAGGCATCGAGCAACAGCACCACAAGCAGACAGACGCACAGGACCAGGGAGACCCGCCCCGCCCGCCAGGTCGCTACATCGTGCGGTCGTCCTGTCACCTGTGTCACCTCGAACCGGGGGCATGGTTGCTCGATGAGCTGGACAATAGAGGCGAAATAGTAACCCCCGCTTCAGACGGGGTCAATTCTCCAGACCGCGCAGGAACGCCGGTTGGGCGCCAGAATCTGTTTGTCTGGCAGGGGATTGTCGTTATCCTGGTGCCGTTCAAGACACTCCATTTGATCCGACGAGGCAAAACAGCGAGGGGGAATCTTGCAGTTTTTGACCGATATCCTGGCGATGGTCTCCGGCTGGTTCCGCCCCCATCTCACGCAGGTGTCCATCACCATGGTCGCCACCTTGTTGATGATCTACGGCGGCGACCTGTGCCGTTTGCTGAAGGGGCAGATCAGCCGGTATCATTTTCTCGTCCGGGTGGTGGCGTTAGTGATTCTCTGTTCCGGTGGTTGCGCCGCCATCACGGTTTTCGCCACCCGCGTCATCACGCGCAATCTGGAGTCCTTGAGCAACGGACTGCTGGGGCCGGTTGTTTGCGGCCTCTTTTTCCTGATCGGGACATTGGCGGAACGGAAAAGGTACCTCTGAACCAAGGTGGGCATGAAGCTTGACGCCGGCGCGAGAAATCCTCCCGCGCCGGCGTGGTTCGGTTCCATATCACTTCAAGAGCATCATCCGCCGGGTCTGGGTCTTGGACGGTGTCACCAGGTGCACCAGATAGGTGCCCGAGGCCACCCGCCGTCCGGCGCTGTCCGTGCCGGACCAGAACTCCGCATATCGCCCGGCGGGCAGGGAACTGTCAACGAGCGTGTCCACCAGCCGGCCATCGATGCTGTAGATCTTCAATGAAACCCGTTCCGACTGGGCCAGATCGAAGGAGATCCTGGTGCGCGGATTGAACGGGTTCGGCGCGTTGGGGTACAGTTGCGTCACCCGGATGGCGACGTCGCTGTCCGGTACGTCGGTGACGGCAACCCGGTTCAGGATCACGTCCTGGTTGCTCTGGTCACGCGCGGTCACCTCGCCCAGGTTCATGCTGCGGGCGCCTGCGGAGACGTAACGGAAGGTGATGGTGGCCAGGATGCCCTCGCCCGAGATACCCAGGGCACGCACACCCATCAGGCCGATATCGAAGATCCCTAGCTCACCCATGAGCACCAGGCTGGTACCGCCCTGAGCGGTCAGCAGCGCACCCGGAGCGAAGTTGACGAACTCCACCCGGGCCGGGTTCCAGGTCACCGGGATGCTCAGACCCTGAACGTGGCCGTCGCCGGTGAAGGTCACGGTCGCCTCGAAGGTCTGCCCGACGGCCGGTGGCGGTGGGATGTTCAAGGCGAGTTCGTTGTTGGCCACCGGCGCCGGAGGATCCGGGAGGCCCCCCGGCAGGTCGAAGTTGAGGGCGAAGATCATCATGTCCTCGAAATCGACCCGATCGTCCGTCTGGGGCAGAGAGGCAGGATCCGGCGTCGTGGTGGGGCCGACATCCAGGTAATTCACCGAATCGTCAGGCAGGAGCACAGTGCCGTAGTTGCCGGAGAGCAGGAGCAGATCCTCGTTCGAAACCGTGTTGTTGCCCGTACCCGGCGTGGAACCGTTCGAGACATCGCCCAGGAAGTAGTTGAGCACGCCGCCAGCCCGGTTGGAGACCACCGAGACGTTGCCGCAGCCGTCGGTCACGAAGGCGACGTAATACCAGTAGTCACGGGTTGGCGGATCGTCCGTGTACGAGTTGGCGGTGGCCGGCAAGCTGGCCACGAGTTCCCAGCCGCCCGTCCCCGGTGTGGCCGGTGCCGCCGGGATCTCGCCTCCGCCGTCGTCATACTCGGGATAGGCGCCGAATCCGTGACGATACAGCTCCACCGTGGCCGCGCAGGCCAGTGGTGACCAGGCCAGCTCGAGATGGAACGAGCCGTCACTGTCACCGCCGTTGAGCAGCGAGGTCATTGCCAGATCGGTGATGGCGGTCACTGGCAAGTCGCACGGGAGTGGATCCTCGGGGTTGATGACCGAGGCGTTGTTGAAGAAGTAATCGACCACCGCGGTGTGGGCCGGCGCCGATCCGCCGCTGTTGCCCGCGTGGACGCCGACGCTGGTGACGGCCAGGGTGTGGCTGAAGTTGTGATACACCGGCCAGCTTCCGCCCCCATCCGTGGAATAAGCGACGGTCCAGTCGTTACCCGAGCGGGTGAGACGCAAGGCGATGGGCTCGACGCCACTTCCTGCGATGACACTGTCCGGACCGGTGATGGACTCCACCAGGCCGGCCACTGATCGGGTGAGGGCGATGGTGGTCTGGTTGGTGCCGTGGGTGACGAGCTCGACGTTGAGCAGATCATCCGCATCTTCTTCGAGCAGGAAGCCCTGCCGCTGGAACATCTCCGACACGCCCGACTCGAATCCCGCCTCGATCTCGAAATTGACGTTGTTGACCGCCTGCATGATGCGGTGCTGGTTGTTGACGAAATCGCCGGGGCCCGTGCCGCTCAGCTCGTGGGCCACACCACTCGGCACGGTCAGCAGGAGCTGGGTGCCGCTCAACAAGTGGCTGCAGTCGCCGAGGGGGTCGCTACGGATCCAGAGAGTTTCGTTCAGCTCGCAACTGTTGAAGTCGTCGGAAACGATGATCGATGGCAACATGCCGTTGACCGACACGGTGAAGGTTTCGTCGTCGAACAGGGCGCAGGGATCGGTGGCGGTCACGGTGATGTCGTAATCGCCACTGTCGCCCGACAAGGGGTCCAGATCGAGGGAGCCGGTGCCGTTCCCGTAGTCGGTGAAGGAGGCGAAGCCCGGTAGATTGGTCGCCTCGAGGGTGATGTCGTCGCTGTTCAGGTCGGTGGCCGAGACCAGTACGGACAGTGACTCGCCTTCGAACAGACTCTGGTTGCCGATACTGGCCAGCACCGGCGCCACCATGGGATCGGGGTCTTCCGGGATCACCGGCGATGCCGTGTTGAAGAAGTAGTCGATGAGTGCCGTATGCGCCGGCGCGGGGTTACCCACGTTGCCGATCTGAGCGCCCACCGAGACCACCGTCATGGCGTGGGTGAACGGGCTGTAGCTGTTCCAGTCGGATCCGTTGGTGGAGTACGAGACCGTCCAGTCGTCGCCCTCCCGCCGCAGACGGAGGTAGAGCGGCTCGACACCTGACGGTTCGACGATCTCGTTGATGATCGCCGTCCCGTCGCCGTCGACGATGGTGGCCGCGAAGAGCCGGGTGCCGATGTTGTGATGGAATTCCACCCGCACCATATCGTTGACGTCCTGCTCCACCACCAGACCCTGTTGCTGATAGGTCTGGGTGAGAGCGGACTCGAACTTCATCTCGATCTCGAAGTTGACGTCGTTGGCCGACTGCATGATGCGGGCGGTGTTGTTCTCGAAATCGCCCGGCCCGGTGCCCCACATGTTGTGTTCAGAGGCGTACGGCAAGTCGATGGAGACCAGGTTGCCGTCGAGGGCGAGTTCGGCGTCGCCGATCGGATCGTAGAAGGTCCAGATGTCGGTGTCCAGAGTACAGGAGTTGAAGTCGTCGGAGACGATGGTGGACGGCACGCCCGTCCCCACGGAGAGGGTGAAGGTTTCCCAATCGTACAGGCCGCACGAATCGGTGGCGGTGACAGTGATCTGGTACTCGCCCTCGTCACCCGTCAGCGGATCCAGATCCAGATCCCCGGTCCCGTTGCCGTAATCCGTGAAGGTGGCGAAGCCCGGCAGAGTGGAAGTCGTCAGGCTGATGGGATCGCCGTTGGCGTCGGTGGCCGTGACGTTCACGGTGAGGGAGCCGCCTTCATCCACGTACTGGTTGCCGATGGTGGCCAGTTGTGGCGGCTGCAGATCGATGGCGTCTTCCGGAATGATGGGTGACGCGGTATTGAAGAAGTAGTCGATGGAAGCCGTGTGCGCCGGCGCCGGACTGCCGACGTTGCCCATGTGGACACCGACGGCGGTCACCGTCATCGAATGCGAGAAACTGACGTACTGCAGCCACTCACTGCCGTCGAAGGAGTACCACATCGTCCACTGATCGGCCTGCCGGCGAACCCGCAGGTAGAGCGGTTCCGTACCGGAGCTGGCGATGGAGAGCGAGCTGCCGATGGTGGTGGCGATGCCGTCCACGAACTTGGCGGCGAACACCCTGGTGTTGAGGTTGTGCAGGAATTCGAGCCGGAGCAGATTGGTGCTGTCCTCCTCGATGATCACTCCCTGCATCTGGAAGGTCTGATCCAGAGCGGATTCGAATTTCACCTCGATCTCGAAATCGGCGTCGTTGGCCGGTTGCATGATACGTGGCGTATCGTAGACGAACGGCACGGCGACGGTGCCCCAGAGATCGTGGGTGACACCTCCTGACAGCGAGATGGTGGCCTGCTGACCGGTCATGTACATGGTCGCGTCAGTCAGCGGGTCTACAAAGGTCCAGAGGTTGGTGTCCAGGGTACAGGTGTTGAAATCGTCGGAAACGAGGTTGGAAATCGTGGTGGTGAAGGTCAGATCGAGGGAGGAGGTGGTATTGCTGCTGCCATCCACCGAGGTCACCAGATAATGGTAGGTGGTATCCGGTGTGAGCCCGGTCAGTTCGAGGCTGTGCGAGGTGACCAGGGCGCCGTCGAGCACGCTGTCCCCGTAGGCGGCGGTGAGACCGAAATCCACCCGGCTGCTGGAGGGATTGTCGGTGGTCCAACTGACCGTGGCTGTGGTGGGACTGGTGGCGGTGGCGTGGACGTCGCTGAGGGTCAGCGGGATCTCGGTCACCGTGATATCACCAACAGTGATGTCGACGTGATGGCCGATGATGATCAAGGAGCCGTTGGGCTCGTCGCTGCTGCCGCGCTGCCGGGTCAGATTCCAGAAAGCCGGTTCCGGCTCCCCGTCGGGCCAGACCTTCAAGCTGTAGAGGCCGCCCTGGCCGGGAGTGGACTCAACCCGGAATTTCCAGTAGTACGTGTCGCCGATATTGATGTCCACGAGCGGGTCGTCGATGCCGTCGAGTGACAGCTCGTCCACGGCGAAGTCGTACCAGCAGGCGGCGCCGGTGGGAATCCAGCCCGATTTGGGCTGCCACCCGGCGACGTTGGCGGGTTGATCGGTGTGTCCGGTCCAGCGCGAGAAGATCCAGAAACGGGCGTTACCGCTGTAGGGGCCGGTGGGTTCGGTGCCGTTGAAGGTGACCGGCACCGTGATCTCGTAGTCGTCCCAGGTCGTGTCCCCGATGGCGATGATCCGGTCGTAATCCACCTGCGTGCTCCGGGCGCCGCCGCTGACCAGATCCCACTGCCCATCCACCACCTGGACCACATTGGTCACGGCTGTCACCGTGTCCCAGTCGATGGTGTAGGGGAGAGGCCAGACAGTGCCGGGCGTATAGTCGAGGTTCACCGTTTCCGTCGTATCGAAACCGAGGGAGTCAGTGGCGGTAATCTCGATGGTGTTGGCTCCCGAGAGCAAATCGGTGATGGCGAGGTCGATGTTGAAATCCCCATCTTCGGCCAGTCGGCGAAAGTCCGGACCGACCGAGAGCACCGAATCGGGACTGCCGTTGATGGTGTAGGTCAGGGATTCGATCCCGTCGGGGTCGGCCACGTTGCCCAGGATGTTCACCCAGTTCTGCGGCGTACCGACCTGTCCGAAGGATTGATCCAGGCCGTACCAGACGTCAACCGTCGGATCCTGGGCCCACGCCGTATTCGGCATCGATCCGCAAATGAGCGGGAAAACGGCAAGAATCGCCACCCATGCAGTGGATTTGCAATTGGAGATCATTCTCGCGTTCATCGTTCCATCGCCTTTGTGGTTTGATTGAGGAATCGCCAATTCTCGGGTGAAAAACCCGAACCCGATGTGGTGATCTGTCTGTTGCGGCATGCACCAAATCCTCGACTGCCGTGGCAGACGGGTGCGGCGGACCGTAAACCCCCGCGCATTATAGTGTATACCTGCCTGAAAAGCACCTTTTCTTCTACTTTGCTTGTCAGAATTTCTGCCACAACACGTTGTTCGAAAAAGAAGTGGCTGTGTTGTGGCCAGGTTGTGCCTCCAGAAGTAAGTGGAGGCTTCCTAGCTACTATACATCAGAATCAGATTTTATCAAAAATACACACATCTGTCAACATTTATGACCATTAGTCAATTACTGGCCGCCGACGAGATTGTGTCTGTTTCGTGTAATTCATTGTTATTGTTAGCATTATGCAGGTAAACCGGGTCGTATTTTGCAGGACGCTCTGACGAGTCTTCGGTCCTGGTCCAATTGTCCATTCGCTCTCGCGTACGTACGCTTCGCCCGGCGGCGCGAGATAATGGGATCGACAGCCCGATCCCCTTGCCCGTAAGTTCGCAGCAACTCTTTGGGGCGAATTCCGTGTGATTCATCGGTGAGGGAATAAACCGAGCAGCGGTGTGGCGGGGATTCACCAGGTCTGAAGAGTCGGAAACTCACCAGGGTGTATACAGCGGTGCCGGAACCGAAGGAGTCGATGTTGTGATGAAAGATTTTCCCGAGTTCATCAAAGCGCTCCCTGAACTGGAAGTCCCCTTCGAGGGAGTCGAGGGCTGGTTGCTCCAGGGTGAGGCCAAGCAGGTGGCCTTCGTCCATTTTGAGCATGAGACCGTGGTGCCGGAACATTCCCACGCTGCGCAGTGGGAGCTGGTGATAGCGGGGGAGGTTCACCTGAACATCAGCGGTGAAGAGAAGTTCTATCAAGCCGGGCAGGGATTCTACGTCCCGGCCGGTGTTCCGCATGGAGCTGTTGTCGGTGCGGGATTCCGCTCGGTTATCTTCTTTGACCAGGTCGACAGATATCAGGCCAAGAGCGGCTGAGGCCGGGGGACGACCTGGTCGTGTCGAGAACCCACGGGTAATCCCGTTTCATCGGATCAAAATCCATCGTACTTCTGGCAAGAGTTTATCGCGAGAGCGGCCCCTCCCTAAGGGGCCGCTCTTGTTGTGGTGAGGATGTCGTCTGTTACTTCACCAGATAGATTTTGCTGTTTCTGCTGACGCCACCACTCTGCAGACGGAGCAGATACAGACCGCTCGGCAGTCGGGTCGCCTCCCAGGGATGGACCTGCTCTCCCGCCTCCAGGTTCGCGTCCATCAGAACCTGCACTCTGCGACCCCGCATATCGAACAGCTCCAGGGTCGTCGGGGCGGATATGGGCAGGATGAAGCTGATGGTGGTGCGGGCGTTGAACGGATTGGGACTGGCGGTTGGCGCCGTGAGTTTCGATTCGGGCGTGGACGCGGCGAACTGCACTCCGGACACGTTGTCGTGGCTGAACAGGTAGGTGGAGTTGTCCCAGTTGGAGACGGCCATGTCCTTCGCCTGTGAGCAGCGATAGAAAACGGTCACCGAAACGAGGGGCGCGGCGGCGAGGGAGACCCAACCGGCCTGACGATGATAACAGTAGGTCGCAAGGGGGAGCGTCAAGCCGTCGACCACCACCTGATCGACCGACTGCAGATGTCGATCGTCCAGGTAGAACAGCCGTTGCTGACCATCACCCGGAAAAGTCTGCTGATAATCCCGGGTGGCCGCATCGTCGAGATCGGCGAACACGATGTTCTCGACGACCGATTCATAGGCGGGGCTCGAACTCCAGTCCGGAATGTCGGCGAAGACGCCACCGCTATTGGCGTAGACCTCGACCGTGCCCCACCAGCGACCGGTGACCAGATCCTCGTCACCGTCGCTGTCCACGTCGGCGAAGACGGCGGCCGATCCGTATCCGGCACTGGCCGACACCCAGTCGGCGGTGGCGTGCAAGTTCCCCTGGTCGGACAGATAGAGCTTGTGGTACCCGGAGCCGCTCAACTGCGTGTTGTTGGCCACCGCGAGATCGAGATAGCCGTCGCCGTTGACGTCGGCGAAGTCGAAGCTGTTGCCGTTGTCGCTGTCGCTGGTGACCCAGCCGGGACTGGTGGCGATGTTCCCGTCCTGGTTGTAGTAGATCTTCACCGGGCCGCTGCCGGTCAGGAAGGCGACATCCAGGTCCCCGTCGTTGTCCACATCCAGGAACTTCACGTCGTAGCTGGCGTCGAGATCCGCCGAGACCCAGCTCGGCGAGGTTTCCAGGACCCCACCCTGATTGAAGTAGATGCAATTGGCCTGGTAGATCCCGTAGTAACTCTCACCGGTGGCCACGGCCAGATCGAGGTCACCGTCCCCGTCGGGATCGCCGAAGCTGGCCCGGAAGGTATGGATCGGGTTGGCTGATTCCCAGGTCGGCAAACTCGACAGGACGCCGCCGCTGTTGCTGTAGATCTGGACCTGGGCCGGCTGCCAATCGGTGGCGATGTAGTTGGCCACCATCAATTCCGGGTAGCCGTCATTGTTGATGTCCGCCAGTTCGCAGTGTCCTGAATAGCGCTGGTCGCCGGAACTCCAGCTGGCGACCGGCGGTAGGCTCCCGCCGCTGTTGAGGTAGACGTAGTTGGCGGCGGGGATGATGTCGTTGCCGTTGGAAACAGCCAGATCGAGGGAGCCGTCGCCGTCCACATCGCCGAAGTCACATCCCGTGCCGTAATCATCGTTTTCACTAGACAGCCAGTCGGGTGTACCGGCGTAGGGAATCTCGGCCGTGGCGTTCGCGCCCAGACCGATCACCATTGCTGTCACCAGAACAACAATCACTCGCATGGAAACCTGCCTTGCCAAGGATGTCCGGTGGGAATTCCGGGGGGCCATGATACCTGGTTTTCCCGGCCAGGTGGGAGAAATCTCGTTCCGGTATGGAGTGGTGGGAAAGTTCGATTCAGTTCAAGTGCTCGAGGAGCCGCTGGTCGCGGTGGGCGCGGCGCATCTTGGCCAGCGCCTGATTGCGGATCTGGCGAACCCGTTCCCGGGTGAGGTGGATGTCCTGACCGATGGTTTCCAGCGGCACCGCCTCGTGATCGTCCAGGCCGTAGTAGCGACAGATGATCTGACGTTCCCGCGGCGTCAACACGTCGAGGGCCATGGTCAGATCCTGCTGCAGTTCCAGAAAGATGAACTGATCCTCGGGAGTGTCCACATTGGGATCCTCGAGGGTGTCGGACAGCGGCGCGTCCTCGGCATGGGGACTGGAGTCGAAGCTGACATTCGGGCGACAGGCCGCCTGGATCCGCTGTAGTGTGCCGCTACCGATGCCTAGCGCTCGGGCGATCTCATCCTGATAGACCGGACGTTGTCGCTGTTGCTCGAGCCGGTTGCGGACCTGGTGGATCTTCTGCGCCTGCAGGGATCGGTTGTACGGCAGCCGCACCGTATTGGTCTGGCCGGCCAGGGCCTTCTGGATGGCTTGCCGGATCCACCAGACGGCGTACGAGATGAAACGGTAATCACGTTGCTCATCAAACCGATTGGCGGCAGTGATCAGGCCGACGTTACCTTCGGCGATGAGATCCATGAAGCTGAGGCCGCGATTCAGGTAGTTCTTGGCGATATTCACCACGAAGCGGAGGTTGGCGTTCACCAGCCGGTTGAAGGCGGTGCGATCTCCCCGCCGCAGTCGCCGGGTGAGTTCGTACTCTTCCTGCTTGGTCAGCAGGCGGTACTTCCCGATGGTCTTCAGATAGAACTGAAGCGTGTGATTCTCGCGTCGATCACTGCTGAGTTCCACTTCGTGCACCGGTCTCGCTCCTGCTTGTTGGTTCCGCCCTTCAAGCGCGGTTGATTTCTTGACACCTTGCTGGACATCCTGGTCCGAATACGGTCACCGCCAGTGATGATCCGCCGGCCGGGAACACCTGGGGCCCACTACCCGGGCCACTGATGCTGCATTCGCCTGGTGTGCCGGATGACGGGGCAAAATCCGCGCCAGAGCAGCCAAACGAATCCCGACCGGCCGCCATGACACCTCGCGAAAAGAAAACGGGACCTCCCGCCGGAGATCCCATCCAAGGGAGAGTATAGTTCAGTGGCTCAGTACACGGACTCGCTGTACAGGAGCTTGATGTGGCCCCAGGTGGCCGACGCAGTGTCGGTGGGGTCATTGGGCGGGGTAATCTTCACGTCGAACAGGTGGTGGTACCCATCCGGCACCGTGATACCCGGCCCCGAGTCGGGATCGGCCACGGTGGCGTGCACCGGCCAGTTGTCCAGCAAGTACTCCGCCGCGATCAAGGCGTCGAGCTGGGTGCCGAGGTCGAAACCGCACCTCCCGTCCCCGTAACCGGCGTAGTTGCCGTCACTGTTCGGCGGCAGGTCGAACAGGTTCACGACGAAACCGTCGTCCAGCCCGGCGTGGAGGATCAACTCGCCGTCCAAAAAAGTCGTTTCGTCGCTGTAATCGGCGGCCGTCCCGCCCGCCAGGGGATCGGCGTAGATGTGGATCTCGCCGTTGTCGTACGTCAACTGCTTCAGGTAGGCGATGGGATTCTCGCTGTACGAAGCCACCGTGAGCGTGGAGATGTACAGGGTGTATTCGTAGTTGTCCAGGTCCAGGGCGATGGGGAAACTCAGACCGCCCACCTCGCTGAGAATGCCGTACACTTCCATGTTGCTGCCCACGGCATCCGCGGGTTCCCCGTCCCAGTACTTGGCGAAGCCGAAGAAGACGAACTCGGCGGAGCCAAAGGCCGGCAAGGCCGTGACCAGGACGAGGAGACAACCGGTGAGAAGCAGTGATGTCTTACGAGCGGTGTTCATGGGGCGCCTCCATCCTTCGTTCTCGATTGGGACTTATCGGTACAGGGCCTTGACCTGGCCCCAGGTGTTATACTCTGGCTCCAGTTCCACATCGAACGTGATGTGTCCCACGGTCTCGAGGTCGTAACCGCCCGGGACCGGCGCGTGCTCGGGCCCGACAGTGCCGGCCACCGTGTACGCCTCGGCACTGCCGGCGGTGCTGCCGAGCTGCGTGCCTCCCACGAAGAAGAGATGCCCCTCGTAGAAGCCCGATTTCTTGAACGTGTCGTACACCATCAGGAAGCTGTAGAACTCCCCGTGCAGAAAGACTTCACCATCACTGAAAGTGGCTGGCGCGGTGGCATTGGGTGGTTCGACTCCGTAAGCGGGGATCGTGTACCCGGGCGAGGTATAGGCGTCCGCAACGATATCGAGGGTGCCACCGTCGTAGGTGATCAACATCAGACCGTTACCGAGATCCGACTGGCCCAGGGAGGTGAGATCGGACACTAGCCAGGTCAGCTGGTGGATTTCCAGGTTCCAGTCCAGTTCGGCGCCGATGCTCTGTACGAATCCCACTCCGGTCAGGATATCCCCTGGGTCGCTCGGTGGAAATCCCACGATCCCCGCCGAATTGTCCGATTCGTACAGAAAACCGGTGACGTCGAGCATGGTGTAGGTCTGTGCATTGGCCGCTGCGGCGACCAGCAGACACAGGCCCACGATCTTGAGCGTATTCATCACGTCCCCCTGGCAACACAAAACCCAAAGTACAGCGTTATCGCTGTTGTCGCGCTGATTGTGGTGATTGAAGCCCCCCCGAGCCGGATCACGGAATGATCAAAAAAGTCGGCCAATAAAAACCCAATATATCGTATATAGAGAGGACTCAAACTACAATAATTATACCACATGCATAATGTGTAGCAAACTGTGATGTTTGAATATATTGGTTGTGCCGTCGAGAGTGTGTCCGACCGCTCCAGGGCGGCAAACCAAGTCCGTAGGGTCAATAATCCACACCAGACATGCTGCTGTATTGGGGGGATTTCAGGTCGGACACACTCTCGACGGCACAACCAAATCGGTGTACTATGGATCCTGGTAGCGATAGTCAGACCCGCTCCGCAAGACCGCCCTCGAGGAGGAGACGTTCATGCTGCAAATCGGGAAAATAGTACCCAGTTTCAAGCTCCCGAATCAGGACGGCAGGCTGGTCGAGCTGTCGGACTTCAAGGGTAAGAAGGTGGTACTGTTCGCCTATCCCAAGGCCAACACGGGTGGCTGAAACACGCAAGCTGGCGGCCTCCGGGATGAGATGCCGCAAATCGAATTGGCCAACGCCGTGATCCTGGGCATCAGCCCGGACAAACCCGAAACCCTGGCGGGGTGGCGGGAGAAAAAGGAGCTGCCGTTCGAGTTGCTCTCCGACCCCGACCATGTCGTGCTCGAAAAACTGGGCGCCTGGGGTGAGAAGATGATTTACGGCAAGGTCCACTTCGGAGTGATCCGTTCCCACTTCATCATCGACGAGTTGGGTAAACTCGCTGCCCAGCAGATCAAGGTGAGTCCCGCTGACAGTGTGCAACAGATCGTGGAGTTTCTCGCCGGGTAGCCGTGGCGGTTTCTCGAGTAGGCATGGTCACGGACCCGGACCTGGGTTAGAATTCCTGGACTCAGGAAGAAAAAGTATCGAGCTGGAGGAGGAGCGATGACCGCGTCTCGCAAGGAACTCCTGTTCGGCCCCATGCGGATCCCGTTCCTGTTGCTGGTGCCGGCCTGTGTACTGCTCGGGGTGGCGACGGCGCGCTGGGCAGGCGCCGAGCTGGCGCCGCTACGGTTGGTTCTCATCGCGCTGGGGGCGCTGGCCGCACACATCAGCGTGAACGCCTTGAACGAGTATCACGACTTCCGCAGTGGCCTGGATCTGCGGACGGAGCCGACGCCGTTCAGCGGCGGGAGCGGCACCTTGCCGCAGAATCCGACCAAGGCCCACTTCGCCCTGGGCACGGGGTTGGTGGCATTGCTGGTCACCGCCGGTATCGGCGCCTACTTCACTCTCACCGTGGGGTGGGGTCTGCTACCGCTCGGCCTGCTCGGGATCGTGGTGGTGGTCAGTTACACACCACTCCTCACCAGGAATGTGTTTCTCTGCCTCATCGCGCCGGGGCTCGGTTTCGGTCCCGCCATGGTGATGGGCACGTACTATGTCTTGGCGGGTAGCTACTCCTGGACCGCCTTCGTGGCCTCGCTGGTGCCGTTATTCCTGGTGAGCGACCTGCTCCTGCTCAATCAGTTTCCCGATGCCGAGGCCGATGCCACGGTGGGGCGCCATCACCTGGTCATCGCCCGCGGAACCCGAAGCGGGGTGGTGATCTACGGGCTCTTTCTGGCCGCGGCCTACCTCACTCTCATCGTCGGCTGTCTCTTGCGGGTGCTGCCACTGCCGAGTCTGCTGGGACTGCTCTCGCTGGTGCTGGCCATCCCGACGTTCCGGGGTGCGGCCCGGTATGCCGAAACGATACCCAAGCTGATTCCTTTCCTGGGAAAAAATGTCGTCGTCATTCTGCTGACACCGTTGCTGGTGGCGGTGGGGCTATTCATCGCGACGTGATCTCCTGTCGTCGGTGTCGTTGCCGAGCGGGAGTTCCGTTGTCCGCTGTTTCGTTGTCCACTTGCGGCAGACCAGTTTTTCCAGGATGTTACCAGGGTTGTGTCGGGCTTGCGGGCGGCTGCCGCGATCCGATCTCGACTTTTCAGAAATCGCAACGAATCAGGTATAATCCAGGTCAACTTGGCCACCAATCTACCGAAATCGGATGGTGGAGGCGATACCTACATGTTGGAATCCAGAATCAAGCAGCTGGTCGACTGTCTGCAACAGCGGATCCTTGTCCTCGACGGCGCCACGGGCACCTTGATCCAGTCCAAGGGCCTGACCGAGGCCGATTTCCGGGGGGAGCGTTTCGCCGACCACCCGGTGGATCTGCAGGGGAACAACGACCTGCTCTCGTTGACCTGTCCCGAGGTCATCGCCGACATCCATCGGGAGTATCTGGCTGCCGGCGCCGACATCATCACCACCAACACCTTCAACGGCACCGCCATCAGTCAGGCCGACTACCGGACCGAAGCCGTGGCGCGTGAGCTGAACGAGGCCGCCGGGCGCCTCGCCCGCGAGGCGGCAGCGGAGTTCACGGCCCGGAATCCGGACAAACCGCGGTTCGTGGCCGGCTGCCTCGGGCCCACCAACAAGACCTGCTCCATCTCGCCCGATGTGAACGATCCCGGATTCCGCGCCGTGACTTTCGACGATGTGAAAGCCGCCTACGCCGAGGAGGCCGAGGGGCTCATCGACGGCGGCGTGGATATCCTTTTGGTGGAGACCGTGTTCGACACCCTCAACGGCAAGGCCGGGCTGTTCGCCGTGCGGGAGGTCCTGGAACGACGCGGGCTCGACCTGCCGGTCTGGATTTCCGGCACCATCGTCGACGCCAGCGGTCGCACCCTGAGCGGGCAGACCACCGCCGCCTTCTGGCACTCGGTTCGGCATGCCGAGCCGCTGCTGGCCGGCTTGAACTGCGCCCTCGGAGCCAAGTTGCTGCGCCCCTACCTGCAAGAGCTGTCCCGCATCGCCGACACCTACGTCACGGTGCATCCCAACGCCGGCCTGCCCAACGAACTGGGCGGCTACGATGAGACCCCGGAACACATGGCCGGTCTGCTGCGCGAGTTCGCGACGGAAGGACTGGTCAACGTGGTGGGCGGCTGCTGCGGTACCGGCCCCGAGCACACGGCCGCCTTCGTGGAGGCCGTGGCTGATCTGTCACCGCGCCAGGTTCCCACCGCGGAGCCGTTCTGCAAGTTGAGCGGTCTGGAGCCGCTCACCATCAGCCCCGACTCGCTGTTCGTGAATATCGGTGAGCGCACCAACGTGGCCGGGTCGGCCAAGTTCGCCCGCCTGATCCGCGATGAGCTGTACGAGGAGGCGCTGGAGGTGGGGCGCCAGCAGGTGCGCAACGGCGCCCAGGTCATCGACGTGAGCATGGACGACGCCATGCTCGAAGCGGTGCCGGCCATGACCAGGTTCCTCAACCTGGCCGCCTCCGATCCGGAAATCAGCCGGGTGCCGGTGATGATCGACTCCTCGGACTTCGCCGTGCTCGAGGCAGGGCTCAAGTGCCTGCAAGGCAAGGGTATCGTCAACTCCATAAGCATGAAGGACGGCGAGGAGGAGTTCATCCGCCGGGCACGGTTGATCCGGCGCTACGGCGCGGCAGCCATCGTCATGGCCTTCGACGAACAGGGACAGGCCGACAGCTACGAGCGCAAGATCGGGATCTGTCAGCGCGCGTACAAACTGCTCACGGAGCAGGCCGGTTTCGAACCGGCGGACATCATCTTCGATCCGAATATCTTCGCCGTGGCCACCGGCATGGCCGAGCACAACAACTACGCCGTGGATTACCTCGAGGCGTGCCGTTTCATCAAGGAGAATCTGCCGCACGCCCTGGTGAGCGGCGGCGTGAGCAACCTGTCGTTCTCGTTCCGCGGGAACAACGCGGTTCGCGAGGCCATGCACGCGGCCTTCCTGTATCACGCGGTACAGGCCGGCATGGACATGGGCATCGTCAACGCCGGGCAGCTGGCGGTGTACGAGCAGATCCCGGCAGAGCTGCGCGAGGCGGTGGAGGACGTGATCCTCAACCGCCGCGACGACGCCACCGATCGGCTCACCGAGATAGCGCACCTGGCGAAGGGTCAGAAGAAACAGGTGAAAGAGGATCTGAGCTGGCGGGAAGAATCGGTGGCCAGCCGTCTGTCCCACGCCCTGGTGCACGGTTTCGGCAGTTACATCGAGGAGGACTGCCTGGCGGCGCTCGAGGAACTGGGCTCGCCGTTGCTGGTCATCGAGGGGCCGCTCATGGACGGCATGAACACGGTGGGCGACCTGTTCGGCGCCGGCAAGATGTTCCTGCCGCAGGTCATCCGCAGCGCCCGGGTCATGAAACAGGCGGTGGCCGTTCTGCAGCCGTATCTGGAAGCGGCCAAGCAGACGGCCTCTTTCCGGTCGGGCGGTCGGATCTTGCTGGCCACGGTGAAGGGGGACGTACACGATATCGGCAAAAGCATCGTCGGCGTGGTGCTCGGTTGCAACGGACACGAGGTGGTGGACCTCGGCGTCATGGTGCCGGCGGAGAGGATCCTCGAGACGGCCCGGGAGCACGAGGTGGACATCATCGGTCTGAGCGGACTGATCACCCCGTCGCTCAATGAGATGGTGCACGTGGCGGACGAGATGCAGCGGGCCGGCATGCGACTGCCATTGCTCATCGGCGGCGCCACCACTTCGCGACTGCATACGGCGGTGAAGATCGATCCCGCCTACGAGAATACGGTGCTGCACGTGGTGGACGCCTCGCGGGCGGTGGGGGTGGTGAGCCGGTTGCTTGGCGAAGAGACCGGCGACGAGTTCGCCGCCGAAATCAAGTCGGAGTACGCCGACCTCCGGACAGAACGGGAAAATCGGCAGCCGGGCCAAAACCCGGTCACCCTGGCCGACGCGCGGTCGCGACGTCTGGTGGCCGACTGGTCGGACTACTCGCCACCGGTGCCGCGGCAGCTCGGGGTGCAGGTCTTCCGGGATTACCCGCTGGGCGAGCTGATCCCGTACATCGACTGGACGCCGTTTTTCCACGTCTGGCGGCTCAAGGGCAGGTTCCCCAAGTTGCTGGAATCGGCAACGGTCGGCGAGGAGGCGCGTCGCTTGCATGGGGACGCCGTGGCGATGCTGGAGCGGATGGCCGCCGAGAAGCTGCTCACGGCTAACGGGGTCAGCGGGCTGTTCCCGGCCGCCGGCGTGGGGGACGATGTGGTGCTGTACAGGGACGAGGGCCGGAGCGACATGCTGGCCACCGTCCACTCGTTACGTCAACAGCCGCGCCAGGGGCGCGACAAGCCGTGTGGCTGCCTGAGCGATTTCGTGGCGCCAAAAGAAACCGGATTGGCCGACTACATGGGCGCCTTCGTGGTGACCGGCGGCATCGGTGCGGCGGAGCTGGCGGCGGAGTTCGAGGCGGCGGGCGACGACTACAACAGCATCCTGGTGAAAGCGCTGGCCGACCGGTTGGCCGAGGCGTTCGCCGAGCGGCTGCACGCCCGTATTCGCCGGGAGATCTGGGGGTACGTCGCCGACGAGGATCTGGACAACGAGGCGCTCATCGCGGAAAAGTATCAGGGTATCCGCCCGGCGCCGGGGTACCCGGCCTGCCCGGATCACACGGAGATGGAAACCCTGTTCCGGTTGCTCGACGCCGAGGCCAACACCGGCGTCAGCCTCACCGAGAGTTTCGCCATGGCGCCGGCGGCCAGCATCTCGGGCTGGTACTTCTCGCATCCGCATTCCAGGTACTTCGCCTTGGGCAAGATCGATCGGGACCAGGTAGCGGATTACGCCGTACGCAAGAACATGACCGTGGCGGACGTGGAACGATGGCTGGCGCCCAACCTCGGGTATGATGGCTGACCGGGCGTTTCCACACCTTGCAAGAGTTCGGCAACACACGAATGGTAAAGGACGGAATTCCATGCACGTGACGGAACATCTGGATCGCAGTAACCGGACACTCTTCAGCTACGAGATCATCCCGCCGCCGCGGGGCAAGAGCGCCCAGGATATCTTCGATATCGTCGAGCAGTTGCTGCCGTTCGAGCCGCCGTTCATCGATGTCACCAGCCACTCGGCCGAGGCGTACTACGAGGAGACCGAGAACGGGAACATCAAGCGCCGCATCCGCAAGAAACGACCGGGCACCATCAGCATCTGCGGCATCATCCAGAACCGGTACAATATCGACACCGTGCCCCATTTACTCTGCCGCGGTTTCACGCGCGAGGAGACCGAGGACGCGATGATCGAGCTGAACTTTCTCGGCATCAACAACGTGCTGGCCATCCGCGGCGACGAGACCAATTACAAGAAACCGGTGGACAGCAGCCGCTCCGTCAATGCCTATGCCGACGAACTGGTGTGCCAGCTCCGCAACCTGACCAAGGGGCAGTACCTGGACGAGATCGCCAACAGTGACGCCATGAATATCTGCATCGGCGTGGGGGGCTATCCGGAGAAACACGTGGAAGCGCCCAACCTGAAGACCGATGTCCATTACCTGAAAAAGAAGGTGGATGCCGGCGCCGACTACATTGTCACCCAGATGTACTTCGACAACGCCTGTTACTTCCGATTCGTCGACGCCTGCCGCGAGGTCGGTATCGAGGTGCCGATCATCCCCGGGCTGAAGATCATCAGCAGCAAGTCGCAGCTCACCCGATTACCCAAGCACTTCAACGTGAACATGCCGGAGGAACTGGTGGACGAGATCATGGACGGTCCCGAGCACGTGAAGGAGATCGGGGTGCAGTGGGGCATCAAGCAGTGCGAGGAGTTGCTGAACGCCTCGGTGCCCTGTATTCACTTCTATATCATGAATGATGCCGAGGCGGTGACGGCGGTTATCAAGGGGTTGTAGCGAACAAACCGGTCAGTCCCGTCTATCCTTGATGTTACATCTTGACAAAATGATGCCCAATATCTAAAATCACTTCGTTTCAATCTGTAATGTGACAGCAATACACCCCCGGCAAATCAGAGAGCGCGGGGTCAGGTGATACAAGAGCAACTGCGGACCGTTCATCATCGCAAACATTGGCATCATTGATTCTCGTGATATTCGATATCCCGGAGTTCTCCTGCACTGATTGGAAGGAGTCGGATATGGAAACGAGGTCTCTCGCCACGGATGGGTCAATCAAGCGCGCACATATTCCTTTGATCGCTGCCATTCTCCGGATGGTTCGGATTCGCCCTTTGCTGTGTCTGGTCAGTCTCGTGGCACTGGTCCTGATTCCGGAACTTGTTTCGGCGGTCCAACAGCCGGACCTATCCGCAGCCACACCTGAAAGAGCGGTAGTGCGTAATGCACCTGTCCCGCTGCATCGTGCCGACAGTCAGGTGATGGAGAACGAGTGGCGGCGATATTCCACCCAGTACGGTGATGACTGGACCGTCTACTGGGATCAACATACCAGATTGCCGTCCCTGATCTTCGGCGGACGGACACGTGCCTATGGTAACGACCCCCGGGAGGTAGCTCGGCAATTCATCTCGGAGAATCTGGCCCTGCTCGGTCTGGACGAAAACAACATTGGCGCCAATTTCGTCGAGGTTCGAGATGTGGGGATTGGCCACCGGGTAACGTTTATCCAGCAGTATGCGGGAATTGATGTTTTCAACGGGACGATTCATGTGTTCGTGGATGACTCCGGGCAGGTGTATCAGATTTCCAGCTCCGTCTGGCTGTTGCAAGACGTTGTCACCCAGCCGGCGACGGTTCGTGCCGGGATCGAAGCCGATATTCGCACCCATTTTTCCGGGGAAGATGTCGACTTCACAACGGGTCCGGAACTCGTCATCTATCCCGACGGAGCCGGCAGGTTGGCCTATCTATCGACAGTTCTGGTGGGCCAAGCGCAGGCACCCTGGCGAATGTTACTGGACGCGAACAGCGGGGAGGTCATCGAGAGCACCTTGCTGATAAACTACGCGGACGCACCCGACGGCAATCAAACCCTTGGATCGAAACCACCGCGGCCGGACAGGGGCCACGTGAATTACATCCCGCCACTGGTTCGCGACGCAAACGATCCCTGCGACCGCGAATGGCTACGATACGCACCCCCGGGCGAGGTGACCGTCACGCCCATCGAAACTCCTCCCGATTCCTATTACGTGTCAATCACCCTGGCCAACAGCGATTTCGGCGATGTCGAGGAGGGTACCCAGAACGAAGCTGTTTATGGCGCCGGCATCAAACTGCTGCCCTGTATCGAGTACACCATCCGCTTCACCTTCGATCTGTATACCTGGGATTCCTACAACAGTGATAATGGGTTCTGGGACGTCTTCTTCGTCCACGCCAACTCCTCTCTTTTCTACTGGGAACTCGTGACCGGCAACCCGATCGCGGAAAGATACTGCGACAGCGCCATGGACACGACCGGTGCTTTCCTCCCCGGGAAGTTATGGACGTTCGGTGGTGTCGAATGGGGCGATGGCGTCCTGTGTAGTGGCGCGGGAGCGGTCGAATTCACCTACCGCGAGCCCGACAACACCAAGGAGGTGTATCTGTCCTTCGGACTCGATACCGGGAGGACGGGAAGCGTGGATGGACAGTATCCGTCCTGGGGGACGTTCGAGGTCGAGATCATCGCGAACACGCGTGTGTTCGATCCCAATCCCATCGCCACCCTGAATCAATCCTTCAATGACGAAAACAACAGCAATGCAGCGATACCATGTGACGCCTACTTCGAGGTCGGCCTCGCCAATCTCGATACGCCGGCACCTGGCGCGCCGTGGCTTCTCGAGGGCTCCTTCGTGGAAATCCAGGATATCGAGGCGCCTGCCAATCCAGACTACCCTTCTCGGAATGGCTTGTGGCCCTATCTGCGCTCGTGCGATCAATACGAGGCGGTGATGGCCTACTATCATATCACCACCAACCAGCTATATATCCAGTCGCTGGGGTTCAATACCATTAACAATCGGCGACATCGCGTGGATCCTCACGGTCTTGATGGCGCGGACAATTCACACTATGTCGGCAGCCCGATCGGTGCCGGCTACCTGGCGTTTGGTGATGGGGGTGTGGACGACGCCGAAGATGCCGACGTGATTCTCCATGAATACGGTCATTCCATTCAAGACAATCAGACAACGGGGGGATATTTCGGTGCCGGCGATATTGGCTTCGGCAACGAGACCAGAGCCATGGGAGAAGGGTTCGGTGACTACTGGGCGTGCGCAAATCATTTTCTCGGGAGTGCTGATCCGGAAGCCTTCGCCCCCTGGGATGCACAGAACCAACAGGGTCTCCGACGGGTGGACAGGACCAAGACGTACCCCGATGGCATGGTCAATCAAGTCCACAGCGATGGCGAGATCTGGTCCGCATGTCTCTGGGATCTGTTTCTGCTGACCCCCGGCAACACCACCGACCTGCTGGTACTCGATCATCATTTTGGCATTGGGCCTGATCCCACGTTCACCATTGCCGCCAAGAGCCTGCTTGCCGCGGACGAAAACCGATTCGGCGGGACGAATCAAGAAACCATCATCGATGTCTTCCGCGACCGCGGCATCTTTCGAATCCTCGAAGTCCGATCCGTACCCGACAGCATGCAGATCACGGTCTTCCCCGCCGATCTGCGATCCGATGGCGACGGTTTATCGACGTTCGAACGGACCTACGCCTTCGGCGACACCGTGCAGCTGGAGGCACCCGCCAATCCACCTGGACGTCTCTTCAGACGCTGGATCGTCGACGGCGTGGATCAACCCGACGACGAGACCACGGTCCGGATCGCCATGGATCACACGCCGCCGGAACACCTGGCCATCGCGGAATACATCACGCCCTGTGTCGTCTCGCCGACCAGCCTGGATTTCGGGACGGTCAATGTGGGTGATGTCGCCTTCGGTTCCTTCACCATCACCAACACGGGCGATGAAGCGCTGAGCGGATCCGTGAGCGAAGACTCGCCCCAATACGACATTACCGCTGGCGGCGGCGCCTATGTCCTCGATCCTGAAGAGTCGATCATGGTGACGGTACGCTTCGCGCCGACCGTGCGCGGGCTGCATACCTGTATCGTCGATACGGGCGACGATCTCTGCACCGACGTCTTCTGCACCGGCATGGGCGAGGACCCGCCGAACTGCGTCGTCGATCCGGATGTCCTCGATTTCGGCAGTGTCACCGTCGGAAACAACGCACTCCGTTCTTTCACGATCTCCAACACAGGCGACGGGACGATCGCCGGCACCGTCACCAGTCCCTGTGCTGAAATGCTGATCGTTGATGGGGCCGCTTACAGTCTGACCAGGAATCAGACCAATGAAGTGACGGTCATGTTTGTGCCGGCAGCCGCCGGGCCATACGTTTGCACCCTCGATACCGGGGATGACCTGTGCAGCGACGTCATCTGTACCGGGACGGGCGTGGACCCGCCGGAGTGCACGGTCGCCCCGACGACCCTCGATTTCGGCACCTTGACCGTGGGCAACACGGCGGATCTGAACTTCTCCATCACCAATACCGGGGGAGGCACACTCAGTGGTCTCGTCGCCGGCGGGACGGCGCACTACTCGCTGGTATCCGGGGGCGGCCAGTACGATCTGACCGCCGGCCAGTCGGTCACCGTGAAGGTGCGGTTCCTGCCGACGGCCAGCGGCACCCACCTCTGTGTCATCGATACCGGCAGCGACCTGTGCAGCGACGTCTCCTGCACGGGTGTGGGCGAGGATCCCACGGCCTGTGGTGTCGCGCCGACCACCCTGGACTTCGGCAGTGTCCAGATCGGCAGCACCCTGGACATGACGTTCACGATCACCAACACCGGAACGGCAATCCTGAACGGCAATGTCACGGAATCGAGCTCCCACTACAGCATTCCGCTGGGTGGTGGGCCGTTCACGCTCGATCCCGGAAATTCAGTGGTCGTGACGGTCAGGTTCGCCCCGACCCTCGGCGGAACCCACCTCTGCATCATCGATACGGGCCAGGATCTTTGCAGTGACGTGTCCTGCACCGGTGACGGCTTCGGCCCGCCGGAGTGTGATGTGTCACCGGATATTCTCGATTTCGGAACCGTTGTCGTCGGGCAATTTTCCGATCTCGATTTCGTCGTCAAGAATACCGGTGGCGACACCCTGAGTGTCGACATCAGTGAACTCTGTTCCCAGTTCAGTCTGGTTGGGGGAGTGGGTGCCGCCGATCTGGCGAGCGGTGATTCACTGGTGGTCACCGTGAGGTTCCAGCCCAATACCGGTGGCCTGCTCTCCTGCACGGTCGAAACCGGTTCCGGGCTGTGTAGTGATGTAACCTGCAACGGTTTCGGATCCACTGATCCGGTGTGCCAGGTCGAACCGACGTTCATCCTCTTCGACACCCTCTACGTGGGCGAATCTCTGGACCGTGACTTCTTTGTCACCAACCTCGGAGCGGGCAGTCTCGAGGGCAGTGTTGTGGACACTTGCAGTCAATTCAGCGTCATCTCGGGCAGTGGTCCGTTCAGCCTGCCCAACGCTGACACGCTGGTTGTTACCGTTCGTTTCGAACCCGACCTGGTGGGGGCGTACCTCTGTGGAATCGATCTGGGCAACGGCCTGTGTGACGACGTCATCTGTCTCGGCGTCGCCGAAGAGCTGCCCTGTCTCGTGCAGCCCACCAGCATCGATTTCGGTGAAGTCGAGGTCGGCAGTTACCGGGACTCGATCTTCACCATCGAGAACACAGGAAGCG
>JBDRBC010000327.1:0-2689 GCA_043823125.1 bacterium
GAGATCCTGACCAGCGCGCCGAGTCAGCAGGACTACCCCGACTGGGACGCCGTGGTCCTGTACGAACTGGTGAATGTCACCATCGACGGCGACGGCATTTCCTCGCGCCGGGTCCACCGCTTCCAGAAACTGTTCACGGAATGGGCGTGCCGTAATCTGAGTGACGAGCGCCCGGGCTGGGACAGCGAGCGACAGGAACTGGTGATCCACACCTGCCGCACCCACAACCAGGACGGTTCGGTGGTGGACACACCGCCTTACGGCTTCAACGAGGTCACACCGGACGGCGTCAGTCGCTGCGCCGATTTTCTCTCACTGCGGGAAACGGTCATCAGCCACGTGGGGGTCGAACGCGGCTCCATTCTCGAACTGGATTACGAGATCCGGGACCTGACGCCCCTGCCGCTACCGGCCGGCGGTCTGGAGTTCCTGCAAGGCGAGTGGCCCATCCTGACCAAGGAGGTGCGTGTCACCGCGCCGCCCGGTCTGTTCACCGCCCTGATGCAGGGCGAGGGTTTCGCGGTGAACGAGTCGACCGAACAACGGAACGGGCGCGAGATCCATCGCTGGCGGATCCACAACGTGCCGGGGCTGCCGCCGGCACGGGATCCCGGCCACCGCGGCGACTACCTGCCGCACGTCACCTTCAGCAACGGAGCCAGCTGGAGCGATCTCGCCCGGCAACTCAAGACCTACTGCCGGACAGAACTCCCGCCGGAACTGCAGACCTGGCTGGACCAGACGGGGCCCGAGTTCAGTGACACGGTCAAGGACCTCTCCGTCACCGATACCATCGACCGGATCAGCCGGTTGATCGGGTCGCGTATCCGCACCGCCCGGGTACCCGAACCGTGGGGCCGCCCGCCGCGTGATCCGTACACGGTCTTCACCAGCGGTTTCGGGACGGCCTGGGAAAAGGCCGCCCTCGCCTGGAGTCTGCTGCACGGCCTGGGGCTCGAACCCGAACTCGGCTTTTTCAGTCGCTGGGAGTCGTTCGCCCCCGGCGTCCCGGGGTTGTTCGCCTTCGACCGCCTGCGGGTGGTGGTCTCCGTGAACAACGAGCACTTCTGGCTCGCCCCCGGACAAGCGAGCGTTATCGCCGGCCAGTGCGACCTGGTGGGACGGACCGCGTTTTTCCTGGAGGACTCCCTCAACGAGTACCGAAAATTCACGGTCCCCAAACCGGCGGGCACGTCGATCCTGAGTCTCGATATCCGTCCGGACGACACCAACGGCTTCACGGCGGAGATCGACTTCGTGGCCACCGCCCAGTTCCGCCGAGCCGATGGGCGACACGATCCAGACGCCATCGCCAGCGATTTGCTGGCCACCGTGTTCAGCGACGGCGAACTGCAAGCGGTGCAGGTGCTGGACCTGGCGCCCCACCGTCTCCACCTGCGAATCACCGCCAGTGGCACCAGTCTGGGCGTCACTCCCCAGGAGCTGGTGGTGCTGGACCTGCCCGGCCCGCCGCACGATCTGATCAGTCTCTTGCCGGCCTCGTTCCGGTCCGGTGATCGCCAACGAACGGCGCCGTTGTACCTGGATGGGGCGCTGCACCAGGAGCTCCACTGTCACTTCACGCTGCCGGCGGGATGGCAACTCGACACCGTGTTGCCCCAGTACGAACTGGAGTCGGTAGCGGGCAAGTTTTCACAAACGTGTCAGGTGGATGATCAGGCGGTGCGTTGCGACCGGGTGTTGACCGTGAACGACGGCGTGATTGCACCGGCGGCGTATGCCGACTTCCGGGAAATGATCACGACCGCCGCCCAGCCGGCCAACCGGCGTCTGGTTTTCCGCAAGGAGTGACCGAGCCCTAGCCCGGCGGCAGATCCGCCGGGTCAAGCGGCAGGCCGGTGTCGGAGTTCAGGAGCGCGGTGAGCCGCGCCGCTTCGTCGGTCAGAGTCGGATGGGGCTGGACAGCAAACCGGGTCCAGGTGATACCGGCGATAGCCGGACCGATCGTGGTGGCGGGACGCACCAGAAAACCGGGCGTCTCCTCCACGGCGAATCGCTGCGGCCGGAAGAACAGGCGCGGCTTTCGCAGAAACGGCTCGCCTTCCTCCGGGCAGAAGGTCGTGCAGTTGCCACAGGCGTTGCAGAGTTCCGCCAGATTGACGAACTGCCACTTCTGCTCCAGATTCAGCTGTGCCGATGTCGGGACCGCCAGACGCAACATGGCGTCGTTGGGACAGGCGGTCACACAGATGTTGCAGGCGCAGCAATCCCACAACTGCAACGTATCAGCCGTCGATCGCCGCTGCGGCGGGCCGGCGTCCACCCGGTACCGCTTTTGTCCTGCCGGCTCCCGTAGCGCAGCGGCGTAGGCCGCCACACTGTCACGTTGGCCGGCGGCCTCGGCCGCCAGTTCCTGCCGGCGACGCCAGGCGGTGAGCGAGCCGCAACCGGCCTCCCGCATGACGGCGGCCAGCTGCTTCAGCATGACGGACAGCCGACCGTAACCTCCGGGTCGCAACAGATCACTGCAGATGGTCACCGGCGCCAGGCCGAGCCCCACGGCAGCCGGCAAGTTGCCCTTGTCGATGCCCGCCGAAAACGCCACCGGCACCGGTCCGTCCTGCCGCCCGGTGGCCAGCAACGACGACAGCCTGGCGGTCAGTCGATCGAGTAGCTGCATGGCGAGCACGTGGAGCGGCTTGCCCGAGAGGTACATCCGCTCACCGGG
>JBDRBC010000328.1:0-16303 GCA_043823125.1 bacterium
GGCGTTCATTGCCCGGAAGTAATATGTGACGCGGGACTGACAACGCCTGGTGTTCATGATTCTGCCGGTGGAGGGAGCCACCAAGGGTGGGGTGAACATGTTACTTGAAACTACGGACTGTACGGAAGAGAGTCAATGTGGATGTTCCTGAAATCACCGGCCACGGTCCGGTTGAGAATTGAAAACCGGAGAGGGACGTCAAGGCATCTCGGAGAAGCCGGGTCTCGGTGGTGATAAATGTGTTTCCGAAACCGTGACGTCGACGTACGATGTGACGGCCATCGTCGAGCAATTAACAGGAGGCCAGGGCCAGTTGGGTGATCCGGTGATCTCGGTTGTCATTCCTGCTTACAACGCGGCGGAGTTCATGAGACGCACCGTGGAATCGGTTCTCGATCAGACCGGTGTGACCGTCGAGGTCATCGTGGTCGACGACGGTTCCAGTGATGCCACGCCGGAGATCGCCGCCGGATTCGGCGACCGTATCCGACTGGAGCGCATCGGGAATTCGGGTGGTCCATCCATCCCGAGAAATGTCGGTGTCGGCGCGGCCAGCGGAGAATACATCGCCTTCTTAGATGCGGACGACATCATGCTGCCGGGCAAGCTGGCCGCCGCCGTCACCGTGCTGAACGCCCACCCCACCGTGGGGCTGCTCTGCACGGAGTTCCAGGGCATCGACGGAGAGGACCGGGTCATCCGGGAGCGCTGGTTGGCCGACTACCGGGAATTCCGCGCCGTCCTGCAATCGTTGCCGGAACCGGATGCCGGGCTGCTTCCGGCCGCCGAGGCGTTTCGCCAGCTCATTCGCGCCAACTTCGTTGGGACCTCGAGTACGGTCTGTCGCCGGCAAGCGCTGGCCGACGCGGGGCCGTTCGACGAAAGTTTGAAAAACAGTGACGACCGGGACATGTGGTTCCGGATCGCCCGCGCGGGCTGGGACTTCGCCTTTCTGGACCGGGTCTATCACGGCTATCGCAAGAGTGGCGGCGGCGTCACGGCGCGGGGTGGTTTACGTAACCTGGCGGTCATCACGGGACTCGCCCGGCAACTACCGTACTGCGAGCGTCCGGAAGATCACCGCTTTCTCCAGCGCCGTATCCGGGAGCTCTGGCTCGGATACGGGTACAGTCAACGTTTGGCCGGTGATTATCCGGGCGCCCGGGCGGCCTATCGCCACGCGTTGGCCCTGGGAATCGACGTCGCCGGGATCGTCGGCTGGTTGCGAACATGGTTTGGCAGATGAATCCGCAGTTGAAACCAAATCCGAACCCGAGGGAATTACGTCATGGTGGAATCTCGTGACCCGAGCAGACAATGTCACCGTAGCCATTGGCTCCGGGGAGTTTTGGTACTCGGCCTGGCCGGGGCGCTGTTTCTGGCCGGTTGTGCCTGTCCGCGATCGGGTGGCGTGCAGGTCGTCGACGAACCGGTTCTGACCGCCGAGTTGATCCGGCTCAATCTGGAGTCGTTCGATTACATCTGGGAGACCATCCGCGATCGGCACTGGGATCCGGAGCTGGGCGGTCTCGACTGGGAAGCGGTGCGCACGGAACTCCGGCCGCGGGTGGCGGAGGCCACCACCATGTTCGAGGCGCGTCTCGCCATGGACGACATGATCCAGCGGCTGGATCAGACCCACTTCGCCATCTTTCCTGCGGAAGTGTACGACGATCTGGGCGCTGAAGACGAGACCGCCGATACGACCGAGGGGGAAGCTGACACCACCAACGATAAGACGGACGGGACTCCCGGTCTCGAGGTGCGGGTGGTGGACGGTGAAGCGCTGGTGGTGGCGCTGGATCCCGGTTCAGCGGCGGCGGAACTCGGTGTGGAACCGGGCTGGCGGATCGTCCGGGTCAAGGAGCAGGAAATCGCTCCCCGTCTGGAAGGACTCGCCACCTCGCTGGCGGGAAAGACCTATCTCGGCCTGACCCAGGCTCGGCTGGTCAGCCAGTTGCTGAAAGGCGGTCTGGGCGATTCGGTGTCGGTCGGGTTCCTTGACGGCGACGACCGCGAGGTCGACCTGCTGATCCCGCTGCAGCCGCTCCGGGGCAAGAAGGCCGATTTCGGCAATCTCCCGTCGCAGCATGTCTGGGTGGACACCAGGCGACTGGAAGGTGACATCGGCTACCTCGCCTTCAACTACTTCTTCGATCCCATCCAGATCATGGGCGCCTGCAACCGCGCCATGGCCGAGTTCATGGATTGCCGCGGTGTTATCGTGGACCTGCGAGGCAACGGCGGTGGCATCGGCGCCATCGCCATGGGGATTGCCGGCTGGTTCATCGCCGAGAAGGGACACCGTCTCGGCACCATGACCACCCGGGATAGTGAACTCCACTTCTCGGTGAACTCACGCCCGCAGACCTTCTCCGGACCGCTGGCCGTGCTGGTGGACGACCTGTCGGCTTCCACGTCCGAGATCTTCGCCGGTGGCTTGCAGGATCTCCAGCGAGCGCGCATCTTCGGAACCGTGACCGCCGGGGCGGCCTTGCCGTCCATGGTGGAGAAGCTGCCCAACGGCGACGGCTTCCAGTTCGCCGTGGCCAACTACGTTTCCGAGGGGGGCCGGACGCTGGAAGGGGCGGGGATCGTGCCGGACGAGGTGGTGATCCCGACCCGCCAGGCGTTGGGTGACCTGGGGGATCCCATTCTCACCGCGGCCGTGACCTGGATCGAGACCGGTCAGCCCCTGAACGAATAAAAGGGTGACAGATCGGGTGCACGAAACCAATTCGACAAGAGAACAGACGGTAGGAATCGAGCTGAATCCGGTTCCGACCGGTACCCTGGATCAAGATGGAGGTCTTTCCATGAAGCTCTCGACAACTCACCGGCAGAAGCCCATCTGGCGTGAAACATTCAGCGGACTGCTGGCGCTGGCCCTGATGTTCCTCGTCCCGTCCGTGTCCGCCCTGGCCGAACTGCCGACCGGCGAGGATGTGCTGGCCAAGATGATCGAGGCAGCCGGCGGCCGGGAGGCCATGGAGAAGCTCCACAACCGGGTGGAAAAGGGGACCCTGGACCTGCCGGCCATGGGCTACTCGGCCACCATGACTAACTACGCCGCTGCGCCGAACCTGACCTACGCCCTGATCGAATCGGAAGCGCTGGGCACCATCGAGAACGGCTGCAACGGTGAAATCTGCTGGGAGAACATGGTCATGACCGGTCCCCGCATCCTGAGTGGAGAGGAAGCGGCCATGGCCAGCCGAGACGCCACCTTCCACGATGCGCTACACTGGGACGAACTCTACACGAAGTCCGAGGTCGTCGGGGAAGAGACGGTGGCGGAAAGAAACTGCTACCAGCTCATCATGACCCCCGTCACGGGCAAGCCGGAATCCTGGTTCGTTGATAGCGAGACCTACCTCGTCGCCAAGCTGGATATGACCATCGATTCCGAAATGGGCACCGTCAGTGTGGTGAGCTATCCCTCGGACTACCGAGAGGTTGATGGGATAAAAATCGCCTTCTCCACCCGGCAGGTGCTCATGGGCATGCAGGAAATGGTGTTCACCTTCGAGACCGTGGAGCACAACGTGGAATTGCCGGCGGGGATCTTCGATCTGCCGGACGAGATCAAGGCGTTGATGACCGAGTAGTTATTCATCGCTGGACAGACGAATTCCGGGGCGGTTTTACAGCCGCCCCATTTTTATGGATTCGTCCAGCGAGGGCTCAATCGCCGAAAATTCAGTCAGGATCGCTGTTTCGGGACCGATAACTGAGACAGCGGGAAAACTGTATACGGCTGCCATTTGCGCGGCACCAAAGGAGCACAGGGAAAAGAACACCCCGGGTTCAGAGGTGACCTGTCCATGAACCGTTTGAGTATCAACCAGAAGATCTGGATGAGTATCAGCTTCCTGGTGATAGGCTCCTTGCTGTCTCTGGGGCTGGAGTATCTGCACGGCCAGAGTCGCCAGGCGAAATACGCCGCGCTGGATGCCGTCGCTTTGCCGGCATTGCAGTACTGTTCGTCGGCTCGAGCGGCGTTCTGGAAACTTTCGCTGCTGTCTTTCCAGTCGGGAGCGGAACAGACCGCCGATCGCACCGCACTGGTGGAAGCGGTCCGCGATCCACTGACCCGGCTACAGTGGCTCGGGGAGCTGTCGGACCTCACCACGGTTTGTCCCGCGGCGCTGCTCGCTCGCGTGGATGAGTATGTGGGGCTGCTGAAAGGGGCGACCTCGTCAACTGCCCGCCGCGGTGGAGGCGGTACGAACCGGACCTCCCCGGCCGCATTAAAGAGCCTGGCGACCAGTGTCGACGAGAAGCTGCTGACCATGGGCGATGAACTCCACCACGCCGTCACTCGGGAAATTCAGAGCCTGGACAGCCAGGCTCGACGGCAACCGTTCTTGCAGGCGGGGCTGATGCTGGTGGCGTTGATAGTGACCGGCATCACGCTGTCCGGCACCATCAGACGGTATCTGCTGCGACCGCTGCAGATGCTGGTGGACCAGGTCGAATCGGGATCGAGACCGGATCGGCGCCAGTTCGCGCCGGACGAAATGGGCGCGCTGGCGGCACGCTTCAGTGCCTTTCATGACGCGCATCTCACCACTCTCGAAGATCTGTGGGAAAAAACCCGGGATCGCACGCTACGGGAACAGGAATACGGCCGCGAGCGTGATCGGCTCAGCCAAGAGATCGACGCCGCCCAGGACCGGACGGTGGCCGCGCTGGCCGATCTGCGGCGGATGTCACACCGAGTCGCCGCCGGCGAACTGGCTGCGGACATCCTCGCCGGCTTCGAGCTCGATCTCACGGAAATCCGGCACCTCACCGATTCCCTGGGCGAAACCACCGGCGACCCACTGGTGACTCGACTCGACGAGGTCAATCGGTTGCTGGAAGCCGATCTGGCGCAGTCTGGACGGTCGGCTTTCAGCGTGGATCTCGAGGAGAGAATCCTGGGGCACGTCCGACAGGTGCGAGATTCGTTAAAGGTCGACTGGCGTACCCGACGGCGGTTCCAGGAGCAGTTGACCACCGGGCTGGCGAAGCTGTCCACCAGGCTGGAACTGCGCCGGCAGCCGTTAAACAAGGACGAGTCGCCCTCGGAGTTGTGGATTCCGGACCTGTTCGACGAGGCGTTGCTGGTCTTCCTGGACCTGCTCACCGCCGGCGAGATCGAGGTGGATTGTCGGCATGATCCCGAGCAGGAAGCGGTGGTATTGAACCGGGGGACGTTGTTGCAGATCTTCACCCAGCTCCTCTCCACGGCGGGTCGGGCAGTGCGGGAAACCGAGGCCGGGGAGGCGACCCTGCACTGTACCACCGGGATCCTCACCGCCGACGCGGCTGGCGACGAACCGGTGCCTCCGTTGCTGGCAGTCGATGTGGGATTCCGGTCGGGAGCGGATTCGTCGGCCGGTCGTCTGCTGGCCGCCAAGAATCTGGCGGCGGAGATGGGCGGTGAGCTGGAGATCGAAGATTCGGCCGAGACGGCCCTGACCTGGTTCCGGTTCCGCCTGCCGCTGTCGTTACCGTCCTGGGACGCCGACGAGGAACAGACCGTGACCCGGGTCGGCTCCTGTCTGGATTGAGGTGACGTGGACCGGGAGCCCAATGGTGACCAGCTGTTGGTGGACAACAATCAGTATCGTGTGGGGGAGATGAAGCCGGGAATGGGGGCTAGGGTAAGATGAGCAAGTCGCCGGGAACCCTGGAGATCCAGATCGAGAATCTGTCTCGGGTCGCACCGTTTCTGCTGGTTGTGGATCCGGGAATGGTTGTCACCGCGGCCAGTGAATCCGTCACGAGCCGGATCGTCGAGGTGGTGGGACAACCGGTTGCGGATATCCTGGCCCAACGCGACGAACAGGCGGAACTCGCCGAGGACAGCATTCCGACCGCACTTCCGGCCGAGTTCCGCACAGAGCTGGGCCAGCCGCAAAAATACGTGTTGAAGCTGGAGGATTGGCAACTGCCGCTGAACGGCTCGTGGTTGCCGTTGGCCGGGGGATATCTGTTCCTCGGCTTTCCCGACGCCCAGAAGATAGAGGACCTGGATGATTACCTGTTCACCGATCTGGTTTTTGGTGAACACCTCATCGAGTTGTTGCTCGCCCGCGAGACCAACCGGCGCTCGCGGCAGGAGGTCAACGAGGCCAGTGCGGCCTTGAAGGAGAAGGACTTCGAAATCGAGCACGCGCGGCAGGATCTCGAAACGAGGTTGCAGGAGCTCCAGACCCTGCAGGAACTCAGTGCCAGTCCGGACGGTCCGGTTGGCGACGACCCGGTGCGGGACGAAGCGGGCGCCTCGGCATCGGGTCAGCAGCAGAAACTCCAGTCGGCGCAGCGAGCGTTACGCAACGCCTACCTGAAACTCATGGAGTTCAACCAGAAGCTGAAAATCGTCACCCACGACGCCCAGGAGCTGGCATTGCAGGCCGAGCAAGCCAGCCTCAACAAGAGCGATTTCCTGGCCAACATGAGTCACGAGATCAGAACACCCATCAACGGGTTGATGGGCATGATCGACCTGTTGCGGGACACCGAGCTCACCTCGGAGCAGACGCACTACCTCGACTCGGCCCATAGCTGCTGCCGAAGTCTGCGCGGCATCATCGACGGCGTCCTGGATCTGGCCAAGATCGAGGCCGGCAAGTTTTCCCTCGACGCCGTTGAATTCTCTCCGCGGACCGGTATCGACGAGCTGAACGATATCCTGGCCATTTCCGCCCACGGCAAGCAGCTCAAATACACCTGTGATATTATTGAAACGGTCCCCGCCGGTCTGGTGGGCGATCCCGGACGGTTCCGCCAGATATTGACGAATCTGCTGGGGAACGCCATCAAGTTCACCGAAGCGGGTGGCGTGCATCTGCAGGTGGAGTGTCTCCGCGAGGACGACACGGAAGTGGAACTCCGGTGTACGGTGACCGACACCGGCATCGGCATTCCCCAGGACAAGGTGGCGGATCTGTTCAGCGCCTTCAACCAGGCCGACACGACGATCTCGAGCAAGTTCGGCGGCACGGGGCTGGGGCTCTCCATCTCGAAACAGCTGACTGAACTGATGGGGGGGCGCATCGGCATCGATAGCGTCGATGGTTGCGGGACGAAGATCTGGTTCACAGCCGTGTTCGGCAAGAGCCAGGCCGAACCGAGCGGCGAGTTCGAGGTGGGCGACCAGCTCCGGGGCGTCAATGTCCTGATCCTGAGCAATTGCGAGCGCACCCGCGAACTGCTCGAACGTCGACTCGGAAGCTGGGGGTGCCTCTACGAGTGTATGAACACCGTTCGCTCGGCGGCGAAACTTCTGGACGATGCCCACCGCTTGGATGAACCGTACGATGTGATCATCTGCGACCTGAAACTGGATCGTGGATTCCAGCGAGCGCTGGCCAAGACTCGTTTGGACAGGGCGTCAAAATTCCGGATCAAGACCGTGATCCTGTATCCCCTCGGCACCCGGGATCTGGCGGGCCTCACCGAGGGACGACCGGACACCGAGGTCGTCTCTCTGCCACTCAAGGAACACCAGCTGGGGGAACGACTGTGCTTGCTGGCGCGGGAAACAGAGGACCACAAGACCGCGCCGGCGGAACCGGGGGCGGCCGGTCAGGAGAGCGAGTCCGAGGCGCAAGCGGAGCAGGTGCTCCTGGTGGAAGACAGTCCCACCAACTGTGAGGTGGCGAGGTTCTTTCTCCGGAAGCTGGGGTACCAGGTCACCGAAGCACACGATGGACAGCAAGCGCTCACGGCTCTGGAAAAGCAGACCTTCGACCTGGTCCTGATGGATCTGCAGATGCCGGTGATGAGTGGTTTCGAGACCACCGAGACCATCAGGAGCTGGGCGAACGATGATGACCCGCGGGAATCGATTCGGCGTCACAGGCGTCAAGCCTCGTTTGTACCCATCGTGGCCATGACGGCGCACGCCATGAAAGAGGTCCAGGACCGGTGCCTGCGGATCGGGATGAACGGATTCATCGCCAAACCGGTGAGTGTTCAGAGTATCACTGCTGAACTGGAAAACGTGCGACAGGGAAGTTCGCCCGCTCTGACGAAATCTGCGGAGGCCGAGGCGGCGCCGGCTGAACCGGCACGACCTACGGCGCCGAGTCAATCCTCGGCGGCGGCCATCGACTGGCAAGACGTGACGCGACGCATTGGTGACGACGAGGAGATCCTGGCCACTATCGTGGCTGTATTCGTCAAAGAAGCGCCCGATCGCATCGAGTCCATCCGACAGGCGCTGGCCGAACAAGACGCCCCGGCGGTGGGCAAAACCGCTCACGCCTTGAAGGGCGCCTCGGCCAACCTGGGGGCCAAGCTGCTGAGCAAACTCGCCCTCAGGATCGAGATGGCGGGTAAAGTCGGCAAACTCGAACGGGTGCCGAGGTTGCTGGATCAAGTGGACGAGCAGTATCAGCACGCCGTGACCGAACTGGAAGCCAGGGGCCTGTGTCCGGAGTCGGTCACGGTCTGAGACTACTGTCTGGGCGGATTTCCTCCGCAAATCACTGGTCTTTACATATCACACGGTCTTTACATATCACTTGGTCTTCACATTCACTTGGCCTTGAGCGTGATGATCCCGAAACTGGCGCCCGTGGGGTCGGCGATGACCGCGAAACGGCCGACATCGGGAATATCCTGCGGTTCCACATGGACCTGGGCACCCAGTTCCCTGGCGGCGGCGGTGACACTGTCCGTGTTGTCCACGGCGATATACGGCAACCAGTTGGCCGGCGCCTGGCAGCCGACAGGTGTCGGCATCATGCCGGATTCGTCTTTCTCCCCGCGCCGGAAAATGGTGTAGGTGCCGGCCTCTCCCATGGGCATATCGCGACTGTCCCAGCCAAAGATGGCCGTGTAGAAATCTCGCGCGCCATCAGGATTCGGGGTGGAGAGTTCGGTCCAGCAGAACTGTCCGGCCACCGGCTGGGCACTTTCCGGTTGCTCCTCGAGGCTGGCACAGGTGTAGGGCGAGATGACGGCCCCCTGGGGATCCGTGATCACGGCGAAACGACCGATGTTGGGTATGTCCGTGGCCGGTACGCAGACCTGGCCACCCAGCTCCTTGATCTTCTCGAGGGTGACGTCCACATCGGCCACGGTGACGTAGGTGATCCAGTGGGACGGCACGTCCTCATCCTCGGGCAACGACATGGCTCCGCCCAGATGCTTGTCGGCATGTTTCCACATGGGGTACTTGCCGCAGTCGGACGATTCGAAATACTCGATTTCCCACCCGAACAGCTTGGTATAGAAATCGAGCGCCTTTTCCCGGTCGCTGGTCATGAGGTCGTACCAGACCACCTTGCCCAGAGTGGACGCATGACTCTTGCTCATCGTAACGCTCCTTGTGGTAATGGATTGCTGACGGTTTCGGTTGTGGTCGACCAGGTAGGCGAAAGTATAGCGAAAAAAGAATCGAAACGCAACCGGAAAGTTGGATTACTGAACGGAAAGACTGCAATCAAGAAACGACCGCCGCTACGGGGATGAGCTGCCGCGTTGCAACCGACTGTTCCGGTTGGTGGTGGGGCGGTCGGGAGAACGTCCGGTTATGTCTTGAAATATTATCGTGGCGAGTCGAAGGCCCGGGCAGGCTCGTCAACCATCCCGCCCGAACACCCGCCGCAGCAGTTCGGTGGTGCGCGCCACCGGATCCTCGCGGATCTTCTTCTCCTCGCCGGCCAGGGTGGAGAACAAGCCACTCAGACTCTTCTCGGTGATATACTCCACCAGATCCAGGTCCGGCATGTTCACCGGCAGGATGGCGGTGCGGTCCACGAGATCCTCGTACACCTGGTAGACTCCCACTTCCCGCATCTTGGTGTCCACCACGGGACGGAACCGCTGGCGCAGGGTGTCGCTGGTGCGGCCCTGGAAGTACTCGGTGGCGGCGGTCTCGTGCCCGTTCAGGATGCCGAAGGCGTCGGCGATGGACATACTGGTGATGGCGTTCCAGAAAATGTCCTGGGCCTCGCCGGTGGCCTGTTCGGCGGCGCGGTTCATGGAGACCTCGAAATTGTCCACCTGGCCGCCCAGACCCACGTCTCGCATGACCTTGGCCACTGGCTGCACGTCCGCAGGCAGCGCGATCCGGATCAGTTCGTTGGCGAGGAATCCATCCAGGGCGGAGGTAGTGGCGATGGCGCGACCGGAGCCGACCTGCAGCGCCTCCTTGAGTCCGGCCACCACGGTCTGCTCGTCAAGCGGCGCGTCGCCCAGTACGTCGCCCAGGGAATACTGCTGCAACGAGGCGCAGCCGGCGGTCAGCAGGAAGACGAAAGCGAAGCTGGACAACAGCGTCTTGGTCAGGGGTGAAAACATGATTATCTCCAGAAAGGTGAGTGATAACTCGGCAATTGCAGCCGGCCGCGGTTCAGCCGGCACGCCTTTCATGAGCGGAAAGTCTATACCAGACAGGACGGGAAAACAACGGGCCATCGGTGGGGTTTCCGGGGAGGGCTCCGGCGCGGCTCGGTGGCGCGGCGGCAAGTCACTTGACGATCAACCGGAATCCTTGACCGTGGACCGCGCGGATCTCGATGGCGGGATCCTCGCGCAGGTACTTGCGCAGACGGGAAACGAAGACGTCCATGCTGCGACCACAGTAGTAGCTGTCGTCGCCCCAGATGGTCTGCAGGGCGTGGGAGCGGGGGAGGGTCTGATTCTGATGCTGGCACAGCATCTGCAGCAGCTCGGTCTCCTTGCCGGTCAAGTGTCGTTCCTGGTCCTCGCGCCGGAGTATCTGGCGCTGGGCGTCGAAATGGAAAACGCCGAGTTCGAACTCGGTGGGACCGTCGCTGCCCGGGCGGTCCGGGCGGCTGCGCCGCAGCACCGCCTGCATCCTCAGCACCAGCTCTTCCAGGCTGAACGGCTTGGTGACGTAGTCGTCGCAGCCGAGCTCGAAGCCGGCGATCTTGTCCTCCACCAGCGACCTGGCGGTGAGGAAGATGAGCGGCACGGAACGGTCCACCTGGCGGATCTCCCGGGCGAAGGTGAAGCCGTCCTTGCGGGGCATCATGACGTCCACCAGGCAGAGATCGAACGGCTGTTCCCGGTAGGCCTCCAGGCCCGCCTCGCCGTCGCCGCGCAGGCAGACCGCGAAGCCCGCCCGTTCCAGGGACTCCTGGATGATGGTGCCGAGGTTGGCGTCGTCCTCGAGCAGCAGGATGTGGAACGGTTCGCTCATGTTCACCCGTCCGTTGCGGTGGTGGGCAGCCAGACCGTCACCGTGGTGCCGTGGTCCGGCCGGCTCTCGAGCGCCACCCGACCGCCGTGGGCCGCCACCAGGATCTGCACGTAACTCAGGCCGAGTCCGAATCCCTTCACGTCGTGCCGGTTGCCGGTGGGGCAACGGTAGTACCGGTCGAACACCCGCTTGCGGTGGCGTTCGCTGATACCGATGCCTCGGTCGCTCACGGCGATGGCGACACCCGGCTCGGCATCGCGGCTGGTGACCCGGATCTGCGGCGTGCCCGGCGAGTACTTCACCGCATTGTCGACCAGATTGCCGAAGATGTTACGCAGATGCAACGGATCGGCGCGCAGCAGCCGCTGGCCGGCCGTCAGCTCGGTTTCCAGGACGCCGCCACGATGGTCGATCTGCAGGCTGAAGCTGTCCGCCACCTGGCGGAGGATCTCGTGCACGTCCACCAGCGACAGGTTCAGCTCGTATTCGCCCCGTTCGAGGGACGCGAACTGGAGGATCTTCTCCACCTGCTGGCGCATGCGGTCGTTCTCGTCCCGAATCATCCGGTTGTACCGGGTCACGGTGTCCGGGTCTCCCACCAGCTCTGGCTGGGCCATGGCCTCGGCGGCCAGGGCGACGGTGGAGATGGGGGTCTTGAACTCGTGGGTCATGTTGTTGATGAAACCGACCATCATCTCGGCGAATCGCTGCTGCTCGATGATGGTGCGGATCGTGCGCACGAAACAGTAGACGATGACCCCCAGGAACACCACCGCGGCCAGGAAAAACGGCCAGGTCTGCTTCCAGAGCAACAGCCTGGTCGCGGGAAAGAACACCACCAGATCGTAGGACGGAGGCAACAGGTCCAGGGGGAACAGTCGGGTCCGGTAGTCCGAGTCCCGGAGTTGCCGGTGAACCCCGTCGGCGCTGGCGAACAGCAGGGTATCTGGCCGGTTCGCCACGATGCCGAAACTGTAGGGCGTCTCGATGCCCACCTCGGCCAGGCTCGAAGCAAGCAACGAGTCCAGCCGGTCAGTGGACAGCCGGTCGGTGATGGGTCCTTTTGCCAGGTGCGAGACGTTTTCCAGTACCCGGTGCACTAGTCCCGTTCGATCCTGTTGCCAGATCAGCGCCAGGTCGCTTGTTTCCAGCGAGCCGCCGAACACGAAGGAATCGCAGCTCGAGATGGCGCCCCGTTCGTAGAAGTAGCTGTCGTGGTCCAGCTCCAAGGAGGTGAGACTGTCGAGGTGCAGGGCGCGCACCACGATGTTGCCGTCGAGGGCGCTGTCGGTCTGGGTCACCTGGATCCGTTGCAGGCGGGGGGCGACGGAATCGTTGGCGGACAGCGAGAGCGACAGTTCCAGGACCCGGCTGGTCAACTCGTCGCTCTCCACCTTCTGCGCCGAAGAGGTCAAGGCGGTCGACACGTTTTGGTCGAAGGTCTGCTGTTTCAGATCCACCGCGTAGCTCAGCAGATAGGTCTGGAGGATCACCAGACCGGACAGGGCCGCCACGAGGAGCAGCACGATGAAGACCACCGCTTTCTTGGCCAGAATCATGCTGACAGTATACAACCTCCCTTCCTGCCCCCCCAACGAGTTAACGTTTCTTAACAGTTGCTAACAGACATTAACGGCTCCGCGCGGTCATCTATACGTATGCTGTGGGGCAGGAATCACGGTACAGTCAGCCGTCGAAGCGGGCGCAACTTTTCGGTACGGGAGGAAGATCCATGTTTTCGCTGTCGAGAATCCAGAGACGCGGTGGCCGGCGAACGGCGCTGCTCTGCAAGATCGCCCTGATCCCGGTCCTCACCTGCGGTGGGACGACGCTGCTGCTGGCCGAGCACTGGCTGGGTGAAGAGGTGCAGGTCGATGGCGTGCTCCACGTCAAGAATCCCCACACGGCCATCGAGGCGCCGCTGACCATCCAGCCGCGTCAGCTCTGGCACATCGGCACGGAGGACGGTGAGGACGACCTGGTGCTCGGCCGGATCCTCGCCGTCGAAACCGACCGTGACGGCAACGCCTACCTGCTGGACAACACGTACAGCACCGTGCGGGTAGTGGCGCCGGACGGAACCTATCAAGGCGACCTGGGGCGCGAGGGCGAAGGCCCGGGGGAGTTCCGCAACCCCATGCGGATGGTGCTCATGCCGGACGGCAAGGTCGCGGTGGTGCAGATGATGCCGTCGAAGATCGTCCTGCTGGAGCCGGACGGTTTGCCGGCGGGGACCTTCCCTCTGCCCGGCGAGAGCCGCATGCGGTTCCTGGATCTGCTGGCGGCCAGTGCCGATATGGTTGTCCTCAGTTTCACCGAGGCCTCCCTGGGGGAGGGTGGCTCCGTCATCACCCACCAGCTTCTGACCCTCGACCAGGACGGCACGGTGCAACATGTCCTCTGCGAGAAAAAGGAGGAGCAGTCCGGTCCCGGCCTCTCTCTCAACCTCGGCGGTGGCGACAGCGGTTTCCTGAACAACTGGGTGCTCGGTGACGACGGACGGGTCTACGTGACCGAGTTCTACGATAAGTACGAGATCCAGGTCTTCGGCAAGGACGGCCAGCTCGATCGGATCATCGAGCGACAGTACGATTCACTGAAACATCCGCGTGAAGTGTACGAGGAGCTCAAGGCTCAGCAGGAGGATCTGCCGACCTTCTCCGACAACGTCGAGGTGTCGGAAGTCAATCCGTACGCCCGCGACATCCGCCAGCTGATCCCGCGTCCCGGCGGCACCCTCTGGGTGGCCAGCAGCGAGGGGGGCCAGGAGCGATCGGCCGGCCAGCTCGGTCTGTTCGATGAATACGATGCCGCTGGACGTTTCCAGCGCCAGATCAAGATCGAGGCGGATTACGACTGGGACCGGGACCGGTACGTCGTCGAGGGAAACCACCTGTTCATCCTCAAGGAGGTCCAGAACGCACCCGCCACCACCTCCACCTCGGGCGGCGGCGGCATGCAGATGGTCATGATCTCCGGCGGCCGTTCCTCGTCCGACGACGACGACGAGGACCCGGGCGAGGACGCGCCGTTCTCGGTGATCTGTTACGAGTTGCCCTGACCCGGTGGCCGGCGACCACGAGTCGCGACGGCTGATCGCGGACCTGGACAGCGCCCCTGACGATCCCCGCCCATCCGGACGGGGATCGCTCCGTTCGGGAACTCCCCCATTGTCTCCGCGTACTCCGAACCCGAAAATTCGGGTTCACCGCCGGAATTCACGCTGATCACAGATGGAAATTGCATCCTCGGCGAAGTTGACGTAAAATGGATCCGGTTAGGAGAACGTGTTCTACGGGCATCGATTTCCCGCGAGGGAGATCGCGAGTAAACGGAGTTGCTCGGGTTCCCATGTGCCGACTGCTATTCCTGCTGACGTTGCTCTCCGCCGGGTGGAGTCCCCTCGCCCTGGGCCTGGCCCAGGAGGCGGGGGATTATCACCAGGTGAGACGTGGCGAGAACCTCACAGTCATCGCTCGTCGTTATGCTGTCACCGTCTCGGAACTGGTGACCTGGAACGAGCTGCGGAGCGACCAGATCTTTCCCGGACAGCGGCTGCGCATCGAGCAGACCACCGGTGACTGGTACGTGGTTCGCCGCGGCGATACGTTATCGGGCATCGCCCACCGCTTCGATATCTCCCTGGCCTTGCTGAAACGACTGAACGACATCTCCGGTAGCCGTATCGTGCCGGGACAACGCCTGAAGGTGCGACCCACCTCACGGGACGAGGCGGTGCACCTGGTACAATCGGGGGAAACCCTGTCCGAGATCGCCCAGCACCACGGCATGAGTCTGGCGCGCCGGAAGTCGGTGAACGGGCTGTCCAGCGACCGGATCTACGCGGGGCAGCTGCTCCGGCTGCGAGAGGCCTCGCGTGGAGTACACATCGTCGAACGCGGCGACGCCCTGTGGGAGATTGCCCGCGCCTACGGATTGTCGGTGGCGACCCTCAAGGAGATCAACGGGCTCACCTCCGACAAGATCCATCCCGGCCAGGAACTGCGGCTGCAGGCGGACATGACCAGCCGGCTCTCCGGCTACACGGTGCGCGGGGGGGACAACCTGACCGAGATCGCGCGGCTGTTCCAGATGAGCTTGCCCGAATTGCGTGAGCTGAACGATCTCCAGGGCTCACTGATCCATCCCGGCCAGAAGTTGCGGGTGCGGCCCATTCTCGGGCCGGGAGACCAGCCAGGCGGGCTGTTGACCCAGGAAGGTATCGACTGGCGGTCGCTCTGGGTCGAGGTGGCCGGGGTCAAGAAGCTGACCTCGGAGAACGGGCCGTATTACTACGCCACCCCCACGGCCACCCGTCAGCAGGGCAAGAGTTACTTCGAGGACACGAAGCTGTCGCCCCTGAGCAGCTATCACCGGGCGCGCACGCTCTGGGATAAATTCGAGGCCACCGTGTCGAGCATGGGACGCCTCAGCAATCGCCTGGATGGGTGGCACATCGTTCTGGATCCCGGGCACGGTGGTATCGATCCGGGCGCCATCGTCACGGGGCAGGATAGCGAGGGGAACAGCATCTACGTGGTGGAGGACGAGTACGTCTACGACCTGGCCTTGCGGGTGTACGTCCTGCTCCGTCTGCACGGCGCCGACGTGACCTTGACCCTGCTGAGTCCCAACCATCTCATTCGCCAGAATTCACCGGTCTCGCACACCTTCGTTCACGAAAGGAACGAGGTGTTCAACAGCCAGTCGTGGAACCGGAAGAACAATCCCACGGCCTGGCCCAAAGGGGGACAGGCCTATCTGGATGCGCGGGTCGACGTGGCGAAGTCGGCCTTTGGCAGCGTTTCCCAACAGCGGCGGGTCTTCCTGAGTTTCCACGCCGATTACGATCCCCGGTCACCCAATGCCGTGACCCTGTTCTACTACCGCAGCAGCCGGCATACCGACACCGCCTCACGCGATTTCGCCAAGAAAATGCTGCCGGCCATGGGCGCCGGGGCACGGATCCGGGGGCGCGCTTTTGGCGTGCTGCGGAACAATCCGGCCCGGATCAAGCTCCTGGTGGAAATGCGGAATCTGGCTTTCGCCGATCATATCTGGGCCATGCGGTACGAGCAGCTCCGGCAGCGCGACGCCGAGAAGGTGGTCAAGGCGTTGCTGGACAATCTCCCCTAG
>JBDRBC010000329.1:0-3545 GCA_043823125.1 bacterium
AGTATCCCACCGAGCAGCCCGGTGATCCGTGACCAGGGTGGGGCGGCTCCGAGACGATACCCCAGAAAACTGCCGAAGCCGCCCGTCCGGAACGACACGGAGACGCCCCGTTCCGGCGCCAGGTCCGCTGGCACCGGTTCCAGGAAAGCCTGGATCCGTGAGTCCGTGGGGATGGACGCCCGGTCAGGTACCCTGAGGCTGGTAGTCTGTGTGGAATCCGCCCAGAGAATGGATCCGTCAACCAGGCGCAAGGTGATCCGGTACATGGACGCGCCGGGCAACGCCGGCCAAGAAAATTGCGGTTGTTCGCCCAGCACCACTTCGCTCTCCACCGGGCGGATGAACCGGAAGTCCGCCCCTGCCGTACGCTGGATCAGATCACCGTCCGGCGGTGACGGCGCCAGAAAGAACACCAGTATCAGGCTCGCCGCCAGGGCCAGACCGCCGACGCCTCCCAGCCAGCGGGCCAGGACCGGCCTGTCGTGCTGGTGGCCGTGGGCGTCGGCCGGCTGCTCACCCGGGTGGATGGTGAGCGCTCCTCGCTCCAGCCCCGCCACCATCACGTTCTGCAGCTCGAGTTCCCAGCGGCAGGCGTCGCAGATCTCCAGGTGGCGATCCAGCTGGCGACGGAGTGCGGCATCCAGATCCGGCTCGTGATATTGCGAGATCAGCTCGCCCACGGACGGATCGACGCACTCGTAGAAATCAGGGTTTCCATCGCGGGTGGTCATTTTCTCTTCCTTGGATCGACCGGGCAGCTTCGGCGCATGGGCCGGTCACCTCCCCCTCCTTGATGAACAGATGCCGAGCCGTTTTTTGACGATTCGATTCAGCTTGGCCAGACAGACCGAGCGGCGCCGATACACGCCGTGCACGGATTTCAGCCCCAGAGGGGCAATCAGGTCCTTGCACCGTTTCCCCTGGCAGTACACCGCTCGCAGCAAGGTGCGGCAGTCGGGCCCCAGATCGTCGAGCGCGGACTGGAGCAACTGGTGGATTTCCCGGTCCAGCAAGGTCTGCAGCGGGTTGCTGAACAGGGCGGAGGTCAGGCGGTTTGCCAGCGATTCGACAGGGACCTGGCGTCGCCGTCGCTGGGTGTTGAGGATGTTTCGGCAGCGGTTGCGCACGACGGTCACGGCGAACTTGATCAGATCGCCGGTGAACCCGCCGTTCTTGCGCAGGTAGTTGAGGACGGCGATGATGGTCTCCTGGACCACATCGTCGTAATCGATATTGTCCGAACGCAGAAACTGCCGCGCCTCCGCCCGAACCGGATCGCGCAGAAAGCTGATAATCTCGTTGGCGGCCGCCTCGTCCCCGACGACATGGGCGGCGATGGTGCGGGCGAGTTTCGGTGCATTCTCCGCTGCTGGATGTTTTTCAGATTTCATGGTCAAGTACCTTGGCCTAAGATGTTATGAGATAAATATATGGTTGTCCATCTTCTCGAACGATTAGAGAGGAACGATAGTATGCTCCGGCAGCCCCGACGATTCTGGCCGCGCTTCTGTCCACTCGCCTTGTTGATCTGTGCGGGGCTGGCGGGCTGTGGTGATAAAACCGCCCAGCCGCCGCCGTTTTTCGATCTGAAGGGTGTTCCCCTGTCGGCTGATCTGCGGCCGGCGGTTGCCCGCGCCACGGCGTCGTGGTCCGCGCCCGAGCCCGAAAACCAGATCACCCGCGATCTGGACCTGTATACCGATCTGCGCCTCCGCATCCTACGCCCGCTCTCCCGGCAGGCCGCCGGCGACGAACTCTATGCCCGCTGGAACGAAGACCCCACGAACTTTATCTGGATCAGCCTGGCCGCGCGTTATACCCGCCTTCTGGGACGAGACGATCAACGCAACGCCATGTACGCCCTGCCGGCCCTGGCCGACACCACCACGGCGGTGGGCGCGTTTGTCCGCGGTCGCCGTTTCTTTCGCTACGGTGACAGGGGCGAATCCTATCGCAAGGCTGAACAGGGACTGGCGCAGCTCGACAGCTTGCAGCGCATCTGGCTCCAGCGGAAACTGGCTCTCGTGGACAGTTTCGAGGGAGACAATCTGGGCGCGGTGCGACGGTTGCTCGGCCGGCTGGAAATGGCGCGGGCCCTCGGCGGCGGCCGCCTCGAATACCATCTCTGGATCGATATCACCGACTTCCTGCACAAGGACGATCGCCTGGATGACGCACTCCATGCGGCGGCGGTGAGTGGCATCCTCGCGGAAAAAACCGGCAACCAGTACAACGCCTTGCAGTCTCGAATCATGCTGGCCAACATTCTTGGCGACCGGCGTGAACACGACGAAGCGCTGAACACACTGGATGAATGCATGGTCCAGGCGGCCGGCATGGACTATCCCTGGCTCTATTCCCGCAGCGCCTATCTGGCAGCGGCGCTCTGTAATGGCAGTGGCAACACGGCGCGGGCGCTGGAGATCGAGCAACAAGTGCTCGAGCACAATCTGGCCCTGGGCGACCCCGTGAACATTCCGCGATGTCTGGTGAACGTGGCCGACGACTATCGGATGCTGGGGCAGCTGGACTCCTGTCGAGTGTACCTGAGCAGGGCTCGTGACTGGGTGGATCGTCACAATGACAAGCGGCACCGGGCGGAACTGCCGCGCTTCGAGGCGGAGTATCACTGCCAGGTCGGCAATTATGCCGTGGCGGAATCGCTGCTGGCGTTGGCGGGCGAGGGCCTTTCGGAGGTTGGCCTGGCGCTGGACGAGGCCAAGCTCCTGCTCGACCTGTTGCGGCAGGGTCTGGAGACGGGACAGGCCGACGTGGCCTATCGGGCCATCGCGCGCCTGGAGGAACTTGGCGATGTGCTCCACGACAGCGATCCGGCGCAGAATCTGCTGGCCGACTTCGAGATCGCCTCGGCCGATTTCCTGGCGCGCCAGGGGGAGTTCCGGCTGGCGGCGGAAGCGATCGAGCGTGCCAATCGGGCGATTGACATCGGTGGCGGGACCGAAAAGCAGTGGGACACGCTGCGGAGCGCGGGAGAGCTGGCGTTGCTGCGCGGGGACCACGGTTCTGCTCGGGAGGCGTTCCTGGGCTGCCTGGAGCTGGCGGAACAGGGCAGCAATCCGGACCTGCTGGCCCGTAGCCGATTTCACCTGGGACATGTCTACCTGCTGGCGAACCGGTATGCCGACGCGCGTGCCCTCTTTGTCGGCCACGAAGCCGACACCGAGTTTGGCGGTCGTTTTCGCACCCGCCTGTCGTCGCGGCTATTCCTCGGGCTGACGTTCTCGCGAGAGGGGCGCCATCAGGAAGCCATGGCGCACTTCGACGAGGTGCAGGCGTTGATCGTCGATCGCTCGCCCAGCGACCTGGTGGCGCGACTGTACGTGGAGACGGCCGCGTCTCTCGCTGCTCTGGGCCGGACCAGGGAGGCGGAGCAGTCGCTGCTGCGGGCACTCGACATGCTGCGCCGGGATGGTGAGCACCATCAGGTCGCGGAGTTGCACACCTTCAGCGGCGATCTGCGACGCGACGCCCTGGAGGGACTGCTCGGCCTGTACTACGACAATCCACGACTTCTGGCTGGGGCC
>JBDRBC010000330.1:0-9374 GCA_043823125.1 bacterium
GGCCGAGTTCCTGCGGAGGCGACAGCGGCTGTTCCCGCTGGCGGCAATCCTGGTGTTTCTGGTCTGTCTGTTCATCACGACCGACCATTCAGAACTGGGCAGCACAGACTTCGATCTCACCTATTTCGGGATGAGCGATACCGGTGTACCGATGTATAAATCGCGTTTCGGTAAGTCCGGTGTTATCGGCGAACAATCCAAGGAAACTCTCGAAATCGCAAAGGCGATGAAACTGGCGAACCTGGGCGTTCTCGACAATTTGATGGGTTTCATCATAGACGGCCAGCCATACTTGACGGCCCGCTATCTCTTCGGGATCGACGGTGAGCAGGTCCCTCTGGGGGGGGCAGCCAAGTTCCCGCCACTCCCCGATGTCGATGTATTTGTCGGTTTTATGTATGAATATGCCGTACTATATACGGACCCGGAACAATCCGGCGGTGAATATATCGGCACCGATCAGCGGATTGTTGACGGTTATCCAGTGATCTGCGAGAAATGGCGATTTCAGCTTCCCAAATGGGGTACGGTTATCCTCTTGATGGGTCAGCCGTTGACATCCGCAAACAACGTCGCCAACTGAGTCCCATACTTCGTGGCCTGTTCCTTGCCGGAACAAGTGCAGCTGCAATCACACGACTTTTCTCCGTCACCCTCGTCTACCTTTTTCTCTGCCAGTATCTTATCGGGTTCAATGTCTCTGTGCATACAGTTCTCTCCCTATAATAACCGTTTCGTCCCTTTGTAATCCATAGTATGATCATATTGTATTCTATTCATAGAAGCAACTTGTCTTGTCACTCACCCTGGCTACGGAGAAAGAACGGATAACCCTCTGAGTATCGAAGTGGGCACATCATTCTGTCATGTCCTCACCCACGCCGGCGAGCAGTATGTTTACGACGTCGGGACCAATCGTCTTCTACAGATCGATCCAGTACTTGCCGATGTCCTCCCGTTGTGGAGAGGATTCGATGCCGACGAGGATGTTCAGCAGCTGGGTGACCGCCACGCCCCCTCGCTCATCCATGCTGCCATGGCGGAAATCGCGACAGCGCGGCAGGACGAGCAGCTCTTCTGCTCCGAACGCCCGCAACCGAAACCGCTCTGTGATCACTGCTTCGACCCGGCGTCCTATTTCTCGCGACTGTCTCTGCTGGCCTTGACGGTGACCGAGCAATGCAACCTGCGCTGCCACTACTGCTTGCACGACACACCGCGAAACTGGGTTCGCCCCCACCGCAATCACAACATGTCTCTGGCCACGGCCCTGGCCGCACTGCATTACTTCGCCGAGCATTGCCGCGATACGACCGCGCCAATCATCTCCTTCTACGGTGGCGAGCCGTTGCTCCGGTTCGATCTCATCCAGGCGGTGGTGACGGAGATTCGCTCGCACCCGGACTGGCCGTCCTTCCACTTGACGGTGGACACCAACGGGACCCTGCTCACTGGCGAGATCATCGAGTTCCTCGTGCGGGAAAAGATCCACCTGCAGATCAGTCTGGATGGGCCGCTGGAACTCCACGACCGTTACCGCGTCGACAAGCGTAGCCGGGGGAGTCACGCCAGGGTCCTGGCGGGAATCGAGCAGTTGCTGCGACTCGATCCGGAAGCCGCGGATCGCCTTTTCCTGGTGGCCACACTGACGCCTCCATTCGACCTCCCGGCGGTGATGGATTATTTCACTCATTTTCCGCCGTTCGCGAGTGCCGGCATTGCCACGCCACCCGAGGCCAGGATCAACTTCGCCGACCTGGAAGGCGTCGACCCGGACCGGGTACCACAATCCCCGGAAGCCGCCGCCGAACTCCGTCAACAGCTCAACGTGCTCTGGAGACGGTATCGCGACGCCTGCGTGACGGATCGGCGAGCCGAACTTCCCCCAGCGATGAGGTCGCTGTTCGACAGGCGGCTCATCCGAATCCATCGTCGCGCACGCTCCCCGTTGCCGGTAACGGTCTCTCCCCACGGCTGTTGCCAGCCTGGACTGCGACGGTTACACGTCAAGAGCGACGGCACTTTGCAACCGTGCGAAAGGCTGGGGGAAACCATGACCATCGGTCACGTCAAGACCGGTATCGATCTCGCGTCGGTGGAGTCGCTCTATGCGGGGATGTTCCAGGCTTGCCGGGAGCGTTGTGCCAATTGCTGGGCAGTCCGCCTCTGTCACCTCTGCTTTACCGTCCTGGCGCCGACCTGGGATCCTGATAACCCCGAGGCCTGCCGCCTGCCGGAGTCGGTCTGCGACACCGTCCGCCGGGAACTCGAAGACGATTTCCGGCGCTACATCCAGCTCCTGGCCCACGGCGCCGACAGTGTGGCGTTTCTGGATGAGATTACCATGTCCTAGTGTTCTTCAACAGGACCTAAACGAGCAGCGGCCCCCGGCACGGAGCCAGGAACCGCCGCAAGATCGAAATGGGACCGGACCAGCCGTTCTACTCGAACGGACTCGCGAACCTGCCGGTGGGGAAGTCGTCGTAGACGAACATTGCCGCCTCATCGATGAGATCGGCGTGGGCCACCGGATACTCGCCGCTCTCGTTCAGATCGGCATAGGGATTGTCTCCCACCGGACCGAAGAGCTGCTCGTACGGTCCCCAGCTGTCGTACTGACCCCGGCTCCACGGCGCCCGGTACTGATGATAGCGCAAGCCGAACCGGGTATCCCGGTCGCCACTCCCGTTCACACAGGCCACCGCCGCGCTGTCACCGAACTGGTCGCTGTACCAGGCCATGTTGTAGGTGAACTCGGAGTTGTCCTCGCCCGCGGTGCCGATGTCGTAGACCCAGCTCGTGATCTCGGAGCCGGTGGTCTTCCAGAACACCGCCCGGATTATCACCTGATCGGTGACCAGATCGTGGGAGGCGTACATGAGGTTCGTGGCAATGCCCAGCTCGTCTTCCCAGGCGAGGATGAGCTCGCGCTCCGCGGTCTGGGCGAAACCGAAATGGACCTCGATGGCCAGCGTGGCCACATTGAACTTGCAGACCGTCTGCAGTTCCACCTGATCCAGACCGATCACCCGACGGCACATCTCGGGGATCATCACGGGCTCGGTGAGTTCGTCGATGGTGATGGTGGCGGTCACCGGATACCCCTCGGGAGTCTCCCCCACGCCCACACCCTCGCCGTTGGCCAGGGCCATCTCCAGGGTCTCCACCACGAAGTCGATGAAATTCAGGTTACGGTGCAGCGACATGGGCTCATCACACTCGGCGCTACCGATGACCTTGCCCAGCAGAGAGTAGTCGCCGTCGGTCCAGATGCTCAGATCCTTGCTTTGCGCCGCGCCCGGCTCGTACTCGGGCGGGGCCACGGCGGTGATGAGCTGGGCATAATTCGAGAACTCCACCTCGATGCCGTTGTTGTCGCCGCCGCCCGTGGGTGTGGCGGGATCGCCACTGTCGCTACAGCCCACCGCCACCAGCACGAGCAGTCCCAGCAGCATCGAAATCCAGGCGTTGTGTCTCATGGTGAATCTCCCGTGTCTTCGGAGCCGCGGGTTCAGGCTCGAAAGGATTGGGGTTTGCCGCGTCGGTTCGTGGCCCCGGCAGTCAGAGCAAGGGGACGGCCAGAATGGCCGATGTCAGGAACAGACCCGGTATTTCCGCTAGAGCCGGCTGGGAGTCACGGAGTTATCCAGGATGGCGCCGAAGGGCGAGGGGTGTCTCGTGGTGGTGGTTGCTAGCCCAGAACGGGCAATATGCCACGATTGTGTCCGATCCGGGCTGCAGGATGCAGCCGATACGATCCCCCTGAACTACAGCGCCGACTTCTCCAAGGCGCGAGCCACCCGAAAACCACGCTCCTCGATCTCCCGGCACGCCTCACTCGCCGGGTCCAGGGCCGGATTGGTGTCGGCAGGCCGGATCGTCCCACCCGGGATGTTCCTTGACGCCAGCCTGAGGGGCGCCGCCGTCCTGGGCGATTCCGAGCACTACCAGGGACGAATCATCCATCATCCTCTACAGACAAGAAGAACATGAGTTGTGAATATTCCGACCCACTCGGGCGGTAATTTATGTTATCATCATGCCCGGTTGTTCCGGACCGCTACCCAGGCATTCTTATCATGTCCAGGTACATCTCTGCTGTCTCATCTGCCACCCTTGGAGCTATCATGCTGAATCTCGCCCCCTGCTTCGAGCATTGTAGCTGTCATCGTGGAAGAATCCGCGGCCTTGTTTTTCTGCTCGCTCTGTTGATCCTGTTGACGGCCCAGATGTACACCGACGCCACGGTTCTTGGCGCCGACAACAACGCCACGCCGCACTCACCGTATCCGGAAATCAAAAGCCGGGCATCCGCCTCGGCCCCCAGCCACCAGCCCACCGGCGCCAAGATGCCGTTGCCGGATCCACGACAGGAGTACTACGACGTCACGCACTACGACATCGACCTGACAGTGGACATGGACGCCCAGTACTTGTCAGGCAGTGTGATCGTCAATTTCAGCCCCGTCGGCCAGTCCCTCAACGAACTGGTCCTCGATTTCCTGAGCAATATGTCGGTGACCAGTGTTCGCTGGCGCGGCGGCTGGAACATGACGCTGGGTTACAGTCGCGAGGAAGACCTCCTCGCCATCAACTTGCCATTTTCCGTCCCCACCTGGTATGACGTCCGCGTGGAGGTCGCCTTCGAGGGCAGTCCGGAACCTGACGGTTTCTACGGTTTCCAGTTTGGGCAGACCGCGGCGGGAAATCCCATCGCGGCGAGCCTCAGTCAGCCGTGGAGCGCCCGTTCGTGGTGGCCGAGCAAGGACGATCCACGAGACAAGGCGACCTACTCCGTGACCCTGCGAGTGCCGGACGGTATGATCGGCGTTTCCAACGGGGTCCAAGACCTGGCGAAGGACACGGCAGCGGACGGCGACCCGAGCAAAACACGGACCTTCTACTGGGAAGAGATCCACCCCATCTCGACCTATCACTTCTCGGTGGCGGTGGCGGATTACGAGGAAATCGCCAGCACCTACACCAACGGCTCTGAAATCCTCGACCTGGTACATTTCGTCTATCCGGAACTCGTGGCCCCGGCCACGACCGATTTCGCGGTCTTGCCCGACATGCTCGACTTCTGCATCGACCGCTTCGGTCCCTACCCGTTCCCCGACGAAAAGTACGGCATGGCCGTCTTCGAGTGGGAAGGCGCCATGGAACACCCCACCTGTACCTCGTGGGGCTCCATCATGGTCACCGGCGACGGGTACTTCGGGTCGGTCATGTTGCACGAGCTGTCGCACTCCTGGTTCGGCAACCTGATCACCGTGGATGACTGGACCCACAACTGGCTGAGCGAGGGCCTGGCCACCTATGCCCAGGCGTTGTGGGCTGAACATAAATTCGGCCCCAATTCCTACCAGTCGTTCATGGAACAGCGAAACAACTTCCACGGCTGGGCGGGACCGCTTGTCCGGGATCCTGACAATCCCGATCCGTGGTATTACTTCGCCGACATGGTCTACCACAAGGGCGCCTGGGTTCTGCATATGCTGCGCCATTATCTGGGGGACGATCCGTTCCAGGTCTGCTTCGACAAGTACCTCGAGGACCCGGGAATCCGGTACGGCACTGCCACCTCCGAGGACTTCGTGGACGCCTGCTCCGCCGCCGCCGGCGAGGACCTGAACTGGTTCTTCGATCAGTGGCTCTACTGGACGGTCTATCCCACGTACAGCATCACCTGGAATCACAATGTTCCGTTCGACAACCAGGTCCTGGTCACGGTGGAACAGCGCCAGGATCCGGACCCGGTGTACGGGCAGCTCCCGTTCCAGATGCCGCTGGACCTGGAGTTGCAGACCGCCAGCGGCAACAGCACGATCACCGTCTTCAATGATCAACTGAGCCAGACCTTCACCCTGCCCGTCGACGACCTGCTGCAGAACATCGTCCTGGATCCCGACGGCTGGCTCCTGTTCGACCAGGAGACTTTCTCGGCCACCCCACCCGATGTTGGCGGCCAGCAGGCCGTGCGGCTGTTGCCCCCGAGCCCCAATCCGTTCAACCCACGCTGCCTCCTGCGCTGGGAAAGTGATGTCCCCACCCGGGACAACCTGGAGATCTTCGATCTGCGCGGCCGGCGGCTGCTGAGCCATACCTTCCCGAGACAATCGAGCGGTCTGCGGGAATTCGTCTGGAACGGGTGCGCCACCAACGGCGAAGCGTGCGCCAACGGCATCTACCTGTACCGAATCGATTCCCAACGAGTGGGCAACAGCAGTGGTGATTCGGCCGGGAGCTGGCAGTTGAACGGTAAGATCACCTTGAATCGCTAGTCAGGTAGAAGACGAGGATTTCGGGGCGGGGAGCGGCGATGAGAGTCAGCTCGCCTGCCCCACTGGCAGTTCCTCGGGCAAAGGCTGCAACGCACTCCTTCTGGTCCACCGCAAGATCACTTCCCGCAGGTTCCGACCCGAGAACGGCTTGGTCAGATAGTCATCCATCCCCACCTCGAGACACTGTTCCCGGGCGCCCTTCATGGCGTTGGCGGTCAAGGCGACAATGGGTATCCGTCGGGTGGATTCCGCGGAACGGATCTCCAGCGTGGCCTCGTACCCATCCATGACCGGCATCTGGCAATCCATGAGGATCAGATCGAATTCCTCTCGACTCACGAGATCGACCGCTTCCCGCCCGTTCATGGCCGAGGAGGTGTGGCAACCGGCCTTGGTCAACATCTTGGTCACCAGCAGGAGATTGGCATTGTTGTCATCCACCACCAGAACGTGGAGCCCCTCCATGGGCAAGGGCGCCTGTACCATGTTCACCGGTTCGACCTTGGTCTTCTGAGCAGGTCGCTCCACCAGGAGTGACTCGAGATGGCCCAGATGAATCGGTTTGGCGATGAACTGTATGCCGGTAGTCCCGTTGGCCATCTCGGGGGCGCGTCGCCGACCGAACGGTAGCATGACGATGATCCCGTGCTGCAAGGATTGGGCGAGCCGCTGGAAATGGTCGCCTTGTTTGCACGTGTTCTCCAGCACCATGGTCTCATCGATCATCAGCCGGCTGTCCGGGGTCACGCTGTCGAGCACCTCGGCGCAGGAAGTCACCAAAACGACCTTGGCTCCCGCCTCCTCCAGAGCACGGCACGTCAGCCAGCTGACCTCCTTGTTGGTGTCGGCCACCACGAATCGCTGTCCCGCCAGTGGCCGGATGAACGATGGTGCCTGCACCTCGGAGACCTCGATACAGAAGGAGAAAGTACTGCCCAGGCCGAGCTCGCTTTCCACCCCGATGTCGCCGCCCATGAGCTGGACCAGCTCACGACAGATGGCCAGCCCCAGGCCGGTGCCACCGTAGGCGCGAGAGTGCGAATCATCGAGCTGGGAGAACGGCTGGAACAGCTTCTCGTGATCGGCCGCCGCCATGCCGATTCCGGAATCGGCCACGACGAACTCGAGTCGTTGCTTATCAGCGCCCGACTCCCGGGCGATCCTGACCTGCAGGGTGACCTGCCCCTCGTGGGTGAACTTGATGGAGTTGCCGATGAGATTGCCCAGCACCTGCTTGAGCCGGTGCGGATCGCCCTCCACAGCCTGTGGCACCTCGGCGGCGATGTGATAGGCGAACTGGAGGTTCTTTTCCCACGCCTTGGGGGCGAACAGATTGGCTACATCCATCACGGTCTGCCGTACGTCGAAGGAGATCCTCTCCAGGCTGATCCGGCGCGCCTCGATCTTGGAGAGATCGAGCACGTCGTTCAGGATGTTCAGCAGTGAAGAGCCGGCCGACTGGATGTTACGAGCACACTCGTCCTGTTCTTCCTCGAGATCGCTATCCAGCAACAACTCGGCCATGCCGAGCACGCCGTTCAGTGGGGTCCGGATCTCGTGGCTCATGGTGGCCAGGAAAGCCGCCTTGGCACGCGAAGCCTCGTTGGCCGATTCGAGGGCCACTTCCAGCGCCTGGTTGGCCTTCTCCACCTGGCGACTCCGCTGACGCAGCTCTTCGGTCCGGTCCCGGACGGCGGTTTCCAGCTTCCGGTTGGCGCGGGCGAGGGAGCGGGTCCGCCAGCGGAAGAAACCGAACACGGAGCCGCCCAGGATCAGCAGGGCGGCACTGTAGAACAGCGGGGTCTTCCACCACGGCGTGGCGATGCTGAAGGCATAGGTGACGGGCAGATCGCCCCAGCAGCCCTCGGCATTGCCGGCCTTGACCTGGAAAGTGTATTCACCCGGTCCGAGGCTGGCGTAGGTGACGAAGTTACGCTGGGTCGGTGGCGTCCAGTCCTTGTCGAAACCTTCCAGCTTGTAGCTGTACCGGACATTCTCCGACGCTTTCATGGTGACACCGACGAAGTCGAAGGTGATGTGGTTGTCCTGGTGACCGAACTCGACCTGCTGGAGCATCGGTACCGGCTCCAGGAACACACTCACGCCGGTGATATGGGTCAGGGGCGGCACCGGATTGGGACGGTCCGCCGCCGGTTCGTAGCGGGTGGCGCCGTTGATGGTGCCGAACCAGGTACTGCCGTCACGATCGTGGAACACTGCGTTCACTGCGGTTTCAGTGCCGAGGAATCCATCTTCCTTGCGGAAGTGGGTGAAGGAATGGCTGTCACGGTGATACTTGTAGAGCCCGGTGTTCGACCCGGCGAACACCGTGTTCTCCCCGTTGCAGGCCACCAGGTACAACGATTCGTTGTTGAAGGTCGCCGGTCCGCCGATGGTGGTGAACCGTCCATTGTCGAAGGCGTAGAGATACCCGTTGAGGGAAACGGTCCACAGATACCCCTGACGATCCTGAGCGATGCTGCAGAGCTGCAGGTCGGTCAATCCGGCGTCTTCCGCGAACACCTCGAAACTGCCCGTACCCCCGGGGCCGACCCCGGGACGCCACAGACAGAGACCGAGGTTGTTGGCCGCCGCCCAGATGGTTCCCTGGCGATCCTTGAAGATGGCGTAGACACTCACGGGCATGGCGCCGCCGCTGAACGGGAAATGTTCCACCGTCCCGCGGTTGTCGGGCCCGAATTCGCCGTCAGCAGGTGGACAGTACTTGAAGATGCCCAGATTGTAGGTGCCAACCCACAGATTGCCGTCGTCGTCGAATTCCACCGAGACGAGCATTTCGGTGGGGAGGCCGTCACTGGCGCCGAGGATCAGCATCTCCCCGGTCCGCCGATCGAACCGGGTCAACCCACCACCCTTGCTGACCAGCCAGAGATACCCGTCCCGATCCTCTTCGATATCGCGGACGGAATTGTGCCGGAGTCCATCAGCGGTGGTGAAGACCCTGGTGACCGCGCGGGAGCGGCTGCTCGAAGGCGCTTCGTATCGTACCAGGCCACCCTCGGTGCCGAACCATAACGTCCCGTCGCCATCCCGGTGGATACACCAGATGTTGCTGGCGTGGGGATCGTC
>JBDRBC010000331.1:0-2505 GCA_043823125.1 bacterium
CCCGAAGCGATCGCCATCAAGGTCTTTGACCTGGCAGTCAACCTGGGGCATCAGCCGGCGGTGACCTGTCTCCAGCGCGCCCTTCACGCTTGCAGTCTACGAGTGGCGATCGACGGGCGCCTCGGGTCTGTGACCTGCGGAGCCGCGAGGCAGGCCGACCAGGCAGCGCTGATGGCGGCGTTGCGATCCGAAGCGGCAGGGGAATACAGGTTGCGGGTGGCACGGAGCGCGGATCAGGTTGTGTTCCAGGGTGGCTGGTTGAACCGGGCTTACGCCTGAGAGGAGACGCGATGGTAGGGGAAATTCTGGGCATCCTTGGAAAGGTAGCCGGCTCGGTCGCGGACCGGATCTTCCCCGATCCCGAGCACGAGCTGAAGCGGATCGAACTTCAGCAGGCGCTGCAAGCGGCCGTCCTCGAGCGGACCTCGGAGATCGAACGCGCGGCCGCCGAGGTCGTCAAGGCCGAGGCTCAGGGCCAAAGCTGGCTCCAGCGGACCTGGCGGCCGATCACGATGCTGGTCTTCGTCGGGCTGATCGTGGCCCGGTGGCTGGGGTGGTCGGCTCCGAACTTGGGCGAGGCCGAGGTCTTGAAGCTGTGGGACATAGTCGAGATTGGCCTGGGCGGGTACGTGATTGGACGGTCTGCGGAGAAGGTGTTGCCGGCAGTTGTCGAATCTCTCAATAAGAGATAATCAGTCCGAACTCTAGGCCTCGGTGTGTGTGTGGAGTCCATGTCTGCAGGTACAATGTATATGCGTCAATGCCAGGAGGTGTTTGACTCTCAGCAGGTTGGGCCACTTTGTGCCTAGCATTCCGTGGGGCCTGGTGACCGTGGCTTAGGTTAGGACGTACGGCAAACTCCTCAACCCGTCCAGTAACAGATCCTCTTCTCCGAACTGGAATCGATGATTGCTATGCGGGCCGTTCCCAGGAGGCCGAAAACGGCCCCGTGGTAGAACCTTCAAGCCCTTGAACGAAGACACACGATCTCCTTGCACTATTCTGTCTTCTGATGTACTAGTTCGTCAGGAGGTCGTTAATGAGCCCCGCCCTTACGGTTCGAGAAGTGGCCCGGTTGCTTAGAGTTAACGAGCGAACCGTTTATCGGATGGCCCTGGCAGGGCGATTGCCGGGTTTCAGGGTCGAAGGTACCTGGAGGTTCCTCGAATCTGACATCGCTGCGTGGGTAGCACAGCAGAAAAAACTCGCTAATGCGGGGGCCCACGAGCGTACCGCAACGCAATCCGATGCAACCGGCGGACGATGACTTCGCGGAAAGGAAAGTTGTCGATGAAGAAGTGGACATTCGCCGACCTGTTTTCCGGAGCAGGCGGCATGAGCTACGGGTTCTTTGCCCATCCTAGTTTTGAGCTTGTGGGAGCGGTTGATGCCCAGCTAGGCAAGCCCAGTAGCGGCAAGGGAGCGCTGGACTGCAACTCGACCTACGCTTTGAACATGGGGGTCGAACCGTTCGAAGCCGACCTTCTCGATCTCGATGGATCTGGGCTCAAACGGTTGCTGAGAGACAAACTCGCAGGGCGGGAGCTGACCATTCTCTTAGCATGTCCGCCATGCACGGGCTTCTCGCGAACCAATCCGAACAATCACATGAAGGACGACCCACGCAATTCGTTGGTCGCTCGCACCTCTCTCTGGGTTGAGGCACTATGTCCGCGCATCCTAATGATGGAAAACGCTCGCGAGCTGCTGAACGGGAACTTCTCCCATCATTTCGAGATTCTGGAGCGTCGTCTCCGCGAACTCGGGTACTCCGTCCATTCTTCAGTTCACATGCTCAATACGTTTGGGCTACCGCAGAAGCGGGAGCGTGCTCTAGTGATCGCGACGCGTCGTGACATAGAGATCAAGTCGCTTGAAGATCTCTGGAACGGTTTCGAGGTCAACCTCCAAGCCACCCACGTCCGACGTGCGATCAGTGACCTTCCAGCCGTTGACGCTGGTCTCGCATTCCCCGATGACCCCATGCACGTATCACCACGAATGGCCGTAAGTTCCTCAATCCGTCGCGTACAACTCATGCCCAAGGATGGGGGCTCGTGGGCGGATCTGCGCAACCATCCCGAAGCAGAGAAGGTGCTGACTCCCGCTATGCTTCGTAGCATCGCGAAGTCCGATTTCGGGTCACACCCTGATGTCTACGGACGTCTGTGGTGGGATCGTCCGGCAGTCACCATCAAGAGAGAGTGTGCCCACGTTGGGAACGGACGATATACACACCCAGAGCAGGACCGCCTTTGCACGGTTCGTGAGATGGCAATCTTGCAAGGCTTTCCTCGTGACTATCGCTTCGCGTCAACGGCTCTCTCGAACATGTACAGGCACATTGGAGACGCGGTGCCGCCTCTCATATCGTTCCAACTCGCATGGGCAGCCAATTGGATGCTCTCCGGAATTCAACCAGACCTCCGGGACTGCATCCTTCCGCGAACCAGCCTGCGGCCCGGTGACATTCGACGTGCAAAGGCAAAATCGAAACAACTGATA
>JBDRBC010000332.1:0-3642 GCA_043823125.1 bacterium
GACAACGACGTGAACCATATCGGCAACTGTCTACGGTGCATGCGGACTCTCGACACCATCCGTGCCGAACTGCGAGAGAGGGCTCAGACGGGCTTCCAGGGCATGTTCGAGGACGACGCGCGTGATGCGGGGCGTGCTCGGTCGGTACTACTGCGCGAACATTCCGGGACGCTACGGCGCATCTCGGTGAGAATCGGCGGCTTGGCCGCTGCCGCAGCCATCGTGGCGACCGTCTGGCTGCTCTGGTCGAGCACCGGTGGCGGACCGGCCCTCGCGACGGATTTGCGCGAAATCGCCTTTGCTCGCCCGATTCCCTTTGAGGGCACATGGGTCGACCTCAACGACCCGGCCGCCGTGAGCGAGGTGGAATCCGTGGTCGAGGCCGCACGAGTCGAACTGGCTGAGGCCCTCTCGGCCGATCCGCCACCGCAGCCCACCTGGCTCCCCTGGACTCAGCTCTACCGGAATCTCGAAGCGCTGGGGCGGTGGGAGGAGGCCCTCGAAGAGATGGAGCGGTTCGAGGCCTACGCCCGCCAACTCGACCAGAAGACGGAGCGGTACACGATGTACTACACCGTCCTCCGTGATTTGGGCCGCCTGCACGCATCGCTTGGCGACTACGACACTGCCCTGCGTTTCCACCAGGACGCCTACGAGACCGCTCTGGACTACCAGGAATGGCGGTGGCGGGCCATTCAGGCGAGCGATCCTGCCGGATTGACTCGCGTTGAAGCTCTGGCCGGGGCAGTGACGCCATTTCTGTGGGACCTAAGTAGGATGGCCGCCGCTCGCGGCGAGCGGGACGCGGCCTGGTCGTACCACAACCAGGCCGGGGACCTGTTGCTCGGCTCCTTCCGGCAGGAGTGCGCCCGTCGCGAGCTGGACATCACGTATGTCGAGGCGTTGTTGGCGGACCGTGCAGCCGGCGATCCCGCGCGGGTGCGTATGATCGAGCTGTACGAGCTCTGCGCCACCGTCGATGCGGATGCCGGACCGAATCCCGATGACCGAATGGCATCCTTCATGTCCAAGGCACGCGAGCACCTGATGTTCAAGGCCCGGCTCTTCCGGCTTGATCGCAACGTGGACGCGGCCACGGAATCGCTCGACCTGGGCAGGTCGTTGCGGGATTTCCCGTTCGCGGACGAGTCGCGCCTCGATTTCAACGAACCGATGGAACGCGTCCGCCTGGCGATTGCCCGAGGAGATTTCAGCGCGGCGCTCGAGGCTGCTGACGATGCCCTCCGAAACAGCGGCTCGCGCGGTTGGGAAGGTCGCCCGACCCATCCGCGGATTGGGGTGATCGCCCGTGCCGAGCTTCAGCTCCTGCGCGGTGTTGCCCTGGCCGGCCTCGACAAGAACGATCCCGAGGCGCTTCGGCTCCTAAACGAAGCCCGCGACACAATCGAAAAAACCGCCGCTTCGCTGCCGAAGGCAAAGCGCAAGCATTTCTTGAATCGATTCGGTCATTGGAATCAAGTCATCGATGAACTTCCGGGAGAAGAGCCATGAGGGCTAGCGGACGACACATGCCATCTGGAGTCTACCCCGCGTTGACGGCTCGATTCGGTATTTGGAGACAGCTTGCCGCTAGCTCGTCGCAGTATCGCGAGAGTCCTAACAACAACTGACGCGCGAGGATTTCTAGGGTCGGCCCGAACTGGTCGAGGGAGATATGTGATGTATCGAGGACGATTGGTCCGGACGTTCTGTGTCATCAGCCTGTTAGGATTCGTCGGTTCTGCCGTAGCTAGTTCCTGTTGCACGGCCGGCGATCGGCTGCGCGCGTAGGCCGAAACCGCTGGAATCGTAGGGTTTTTCGGTTTTGCGCGCAGACCGAGGCCTCCTTTTCGTTATCCTTAGCGTGGTCAAGACGACAAGGACAGACGAGAAAGGAGGCTCGGTCATGCGACCCAGATTTAATAACCAACCACAGTTCCATTTTCAAGCCGCGCCCACCCTGAAAATCACCGAATCCTACTACGACAAGTACGACCGGATCGACGCCATCCTGGCTGGACATCCGGAGCTGGTGAACCTGATCCATCGGGACATCGCCGAGCCTCTGGACTGCGAAAAGGCACCCGACGGAATCGGCGAGGACTGCTACAAGTGCTCCAGCGAAACCGTGTTGCGCATTGTGATCTGCCAGATCACCGAGGGCTGTTCCCTGCGGGAGATCGTCGTGCGCATTGACGACAGCGGCTTCCTCCGCCGCTTCGTGCGGGTCTACAACGACCCCATGATCGATTACTCCACGTTCTGTCGGCTCAGAAACCGCATCGCGCCTGAGACCTGGAAGCAGATCAACGAGGTTCTCGCTCAAAGCGCCGTCGATCAAGGAGACATCTTGGGCGAACGCATCCGGTTGGACACCACCGCGGTGGAGACCAACATCCACTGGCCCTCCGACTCGTCCCTGCTGGGCGATTGCTACAGGACCTTGGCCCGTCTGGTCGAGGGGATGCGATCGCTCGACCCCAACCTGGTGGACAACAGGCGACTTCAGTGCCGCAAGGTAAAGCGTCTGGTACAGAAGATCGGACGGCGTAGTCGTGGCAAGACCGTAAGCGCCGAAGCCCGGCGGGAGGCCCTCAAACCCCTGTATACGCAGCTTATTTCGCTGGTCTACAAGCTCAGCGCCTGGTGTGAGGACGTCGTGCGGGGTGCCGTCGACAAGGTCGCGCGGCAGGCTTACCCCGAGGTGCTCCGGGATCTGGTCGCCGAGTGCATGGTGGAGATGATCCACTTCAGGGGTCTGACCGACCAAGTCATGAAACAGGCCCATCAGCGGGTCATCGAAGGGCGGCAGGTACCCAACGACCAGAAACTCTTCAGCATCTTCGAGCCGCACACCGAGTTGCTCATCCGAGGCAAGGCCGGCAAGCCCATCGAGTTCGGCCACATGATCCAAATCCAGCAGGTGGGCGAGAAGTTCATCACCCACTACGACGTGTTCCCCCATAAACCCGTCGAGCACGAACTTCTCGAACCGGCTATCGAGCGACACCGAAAACTCTTCGGGGACTACCCCAAGGAACTTACCACTGACAAAGGCTACTACGGCAGCGGCGCACAACTTGCGGCCCTGCGCGAAAAGATCAACCTCGTGGCCATCAACAAAAAGGGGAAACGCTCCGAAGAAGAGAAACGACGCGAGTCCGATCCCTTCTTCCGGCACGCCCAGCGCTTCCGCGCGGGTGTCGAGGGCACCATCTCCTATCTCAAGAGAGTGCTCGGTCTGGCCCGGTGCAATGTCAAAGGGTGGACGCACTATGCGGCCACCGTCGGAGCCGCCATCTTTGTTCACAACCTCTTGATCCTCATACGCGAGTGAGGATCACGTTTGGTTAAGCCCTTTTGGCCATGTTCGCCTCTGTCAGGGGTCGGGCTCTGCGCCCGGCTGGCCCTCGACATGCCGAATCCACGAAAACTGCTTGCATACAGCGCAAAACCGACCACGTCACGTAACAAACCGCCCCGACAACGCCGCCCGACCCGCCCCCGCCAAGGCAAAAACACGGCCCATGCAACAGGAACTAGCTAGGAAGTCGAGTCGTTGGAGTGTCAGCGTGGGCGACACCCCATACGCGGCAGAAACAAAAATGGGCGAAGTCCGCAACTGCTTGCCGCGAACGGTTT
>JBDRBC010000333.1:0-2794 GCA_043823125.1 bacterium
TAGGACCAGCAGAGGTCGGAAGCGAAGCTCGTGAGCTGATCGTTGCCGGTGAAACCCCCCACCGCCAGCAGGGTCAAGGTGCTCCCGCCCAGAACCAGACCGCCCCCGTAGGCGTTGCCGATATCCATGATCGCATCGAAAGTCGAGCGGCCCAGCCGCTCTTGGATGGCCATCGGATCCTCGTTGTTCCAAGCGATGGCGGCGGCCAGTCCGCCAAGCGCCAGGATCGCCGCGGTCTGGCCCGACAAGTACGGTCTCAGGTCGAATCCGTTATCCGGCGCGGCTTCCGGGTCGGTTTGCCACTCCTCGGGCGTCAGCGGTTCTGGACACGGCGCCACGACGGAAAGAGCCCGGCAAGGCGCTTGCAGAACCATCAACGTCAGTAAAACCAGCACCAGAAAAGAAGACGGTGAGGCGGAGTTCACGCAGATCGACTCCCGCGGTTCGGTGTGGTGACATGGCGCCGATCGCTGCCTTGGCGAGGAAACTGCAAGGTCACGGCGAATTGCCCACCCGCTTCAGCCTCGATTCGCATCTCGCCGCCGAGTTGCTCGAGGATGGAGCGAACCAATGAAAGTCCCAGACCATAATGTACACAAGTGGCCGATCGTGCCCGATCCCCGCGCCGGAAACGGTCGCACAGGGTTTCGGCCTCGGACTGGGTCAGTTCGCTTCCGCTGTTGACGGCGCGAATCTCGGCCGACTGTCCCGTGACACGAGCGGAAAATTCGAGTTCGCCGTCGCGATCCGCATAGTTGACGGCGTTGTCCATGATATTGTTCACCGCCACCGCCAGCAGGGTGCGGTCGGTCTGGATCTCGCCCGGTTCGGGCAGATCCCAGCGGACCTGGAGTCGTCGTTCCTCGGCCGCGGCCTGGAACGATTTCCAGACTTCACGCAACAGGGACGGCAGGGCCACCGGCACCGGGTCGATCTCGAAGCTGCCCGCCTCGATTCGCGCCAGGGAGAGCAGGTTTTCCACGAGATGCTGCAAGTGTTCCGCGCTCTGCACGCATTCCGTGAGGGCCGCCGCGTACTCCTCGTCGGTCCGGGGGCGGGACAGGGTGACCTCGATAATGGAGCGCAGGCCGGCCAGCGGGGTGCGCAGCTCGTGGGCCAAATCGGCACTCATTGTCTTTTCGCGCAAGAAGGCCGCTTCCAGTCGAGCGAGGAGCTGGTTCAGCCGATCCACCACAGGCCGAAATTCCGCCGGCACCCTGTCGGTGGTGAGTCGACTGGCGAGATCGTTCGGGCTCAGGTGATGAATCGAAGCCGCCAGCCTGGCGATGGGTTTCAGCCCGCTTCGTATGGCCCAGGCAATGGCGCCGGTCACCACGAGCAGACTCGCCAGGCCCACCGCCAGCAGGGCGAGGCGGAAGGCGGCGAGCTGCGCCTTGGTGTCGCTCGTATCGCGCGCCAGGACCAGGGTGAGCTTGGAAGCGACAGCGGTGGAATCGGTGGCGGCCTGCGGCAACGAATCCTCGCGACGGGGGACGAACGACAGGATCGCCAGGCGCCCCGGCCGGTGGTCAGGCAAGACACTGTTCTGGAACCGGGGTGATTCCGGTTCCACTTCAACCAGAGGCAGATCGGTGGTCTGCAGGGAAGGCGATCGGTACAGGGCCGTGCCGTCGGCCAGCCACAGCTGCAGATACCCCGGCCCGGTCTCGGCCCGGAACTCACGCATGTCCAGATCAGTGTAGTCGAGCTCGACACCCCAGTGCGTCTGCTCCACCGTGGAGGCCAGCAGATTGGCCTTGTCGATCAGTGTCTGGTCGACTTGCCGTTGCAGCCCCGACCGGAATAGCCAGTAGAGAACAAGTCCAGCCAGGAGCAGGACCAGGCCTGCGCAGAGGCCGGTACGCACGAAAAGTGTTCTGCGCAGCGACGTGCTCAACCCGTCTCCTCCAGGACGTACCTCAGGCCACGCTGGATCTGGATGAGCCGGGGGGAGCCGTTCCGCTCGAGTTTCTTGCGCAACGAGCCCACGTACACATCGATGACGTTGCTGTTGAGCTCAGCGTTGAAGTCGTAGATGTGTTCCCAGATCTCGGGTCGGGTCAGGGTCTGCCCCTTGCGCAGGGCGAGGTATTCCAGCAGGGAGTACTCACGTGCGGTCAGTTCGACCGCTGCCTCGTTCCGGCGCACTGCACGCGACTGCAGATCGATGACCAGGTCGGCCACCTGGATGACTCGCGATTCGGCTTCGTAACGTCGCCGCACGAGGGACTGGACCCGGGCCAGCAGTTCGGTGAAGGCGAACGGCTTGACCAGGTAGTCGTCGGCGCCCAGGTTGAGGCCGGCGACCCGGTCCTGGACCGTGTCCCTGGCCGAGAGGATCAGGACGTGCGCCTTGTGCTTCTGCGCCCGCAATCGTTTAAGGATGGTCAGGCCGTCCAGTCCCGGCAGCATGAGGTCGAGCACGATGACGTCGTACTCGACCTCGATGGCGAACCAGAGCCCCTCTTCACCGTCGCCGGTTGCGTCCACGGCGAAGCCCGCCTCTCGCAGGCCCCTGGCCACCGAATCTCGTATCGGCCTGTAGTCTTCGATGATCAAAACTCGCATGCGAAGCCATCTTTTCCCAGGGGCGGCAGGATCACCTCAAATGTCGTCGTCGTCATCCTTATCGTCGTCGTCATCCTCATCGTCACCCTCATCGTCATCGTCGTCATCATCCTCGACTCCAGCATCGGCCTTTTCGACCTCGCGGTCCAGGAGCTTGCCATCGCTGGCCACGAGGATCTCCACTTCCATCTCGCCCTCCAGCCATTCGGCTTCGTAGAAGATCCCT